>JBHELL010000108.1:0-9901 GCA_046263075.1 Actinomycetota bacterium
GGTGGCGCCGACGATCTTGAGCGGCGACAGGACGAAGAGGAACTCCGTCACGCCGGCGGCGGTGAGCTCCTCGAGCGCCAGCGTTTCGACGATGTGGATGCCGTGCTCGACGAGCAGCACGCGATGCCCCGGCAAGGTTGCGTGTCCCGCGCCGGGCGCGATGCGCTCGAAGGCCATCGTGTCCGAGCCCACCGCGCGCGGCGCGAACGATGCGAGCCACTTCGCGCCTTCTTCGCCCGGACCGGGGACGCCGGTCGCATGGCCGACATAGGCCGTCGCGTCCGGCCACAGCGAGCCCCATCCCGTACGCACGAGAACGACGTCGCCTGGCGCGATGTCCGTCCTCGTTGCCGCTTCCAGGTCGGCTGCGGTGATCTCGTATGCGCCGGAGCATCGCTCCACGCCGAGCGCTTTGGGGATGTCCAGCACGACGCCGCGGCAGACGAACGGCTCGACGGTGTCGATGCCGAGATCCGTGAATCGTCCGCCGATCTGCGCGCGCATCGCGTCGCCGCCGCCGTGAAGCTTCCCCTCATGGCTCACGTGCGCGAGAGCGTCGATGTGCGTCCCCACGTGTCCGCCGGTGACGATCATCTCGTTACTCGCCGAGCCTCCGTCCGCGCGCACCATGTCGCCGTGACGTCGCTGTAACGCCATGCGGAACGGCGGATGGTTCGGCGATTGCGGCATCCCTGCGAACAGCTCGCGGCCGAGGTCGAAGACGCGCGCGCCGCGCCCGATCAGCTCGACGAGTGGCTCAGGCAACGACGCCCCGCTCTCGCAGCGATGCGATCGTTGCGGCGTCGACGCCAACTGCTGCGAGCACGTCATCGGTGTCGGCGCCGAGTGCGCGCCCTGTGTGCCGGATCGAGCCGGGTGTGTCGCTCATGCGGAACAGGACGTTCTGCATCTTCACGGAGCCGAAGTCTTCGTCGGGAACGTCTGCGAACATCGCGCGCGCTTCGGCGTGGGGATCTTCCATGAGCTCGGCGATGTTGTAGATCGGCGCCGCCGCCGCCTGTGCGGCTTCGAATGCCACGAGCACATCGTCACGGGTTCGTTGCGCGATCCAGTCTGCCACGTACCCGTCGAGCAGGTCGCCGTGTTGCGCGCGCCCTTTGCCGGTTGCGAACCACGGCTCGGCGATGACTTCGGGATGACCGACGAGCTCCATCACTCGCTCGGCGACCGAGTTCGTGCTCGTCGAGATCGCGACCCACGAACCATCCTTCGTCTTGTAGGCATTGCGCGGTGCGTTGTTGTCCGACCGGTTCCCCGTGCGTGGCTGCAACTGGGACAGTTGATCCCACACGATCGGCTGCGGTCCGAGCACGGTCACGATCGGCTCGATGATCGCGAGGTCGACGACCTGTCCGCCCCCGCCGCGCGCATCCCGGTGGTACAGCGCCATCACGGCCGCGTTCGCGGCAGTGATACCCGCGATCGAGTCGGCGAGACCGAACGGTGGAAGCGTCGGCGGGCCGTCGGGCTCGCCGGTGATCACTGCGAAACCACTCATCGACTCGGCGAGGGTCCCGAATCCGGGCCTGCTCGCGTACGGACCGGTTTGGCCGAACCCCGTGACACGGACGAGCACGAGGCCGGGGTTTATCGCGCGCAATACGTCGTAGCCGAGCCCCCAACGCTCGAGCGTTCCGGGCCGGAAGTTCTCGACGAGAACGTCTGCCTTCGCAACGAGCTTCTTGAAGATAGCGGCGCCTTCTGCGTCGCCGAGATACAGCCCCACGCATCGCTTGTTCCGCGACACCATCTTCCACCACAACGGAACGCCGTTTTTCGTCTCCCCGTGACCGCGCATCGAGTCGCCCTTCTGCGGGTGCTCGATCTTGATGACGTCGGCTCCGAAGTCGCCGAGGATCTGACACGCGAGCGGACCCGCGAGCACGGTTGAGACGTCGAGGACGGTGATGCCTTCGAGTGGACCACCCATGAGCTCAGCGACCGTCGCCGCTCCACTCACCGGTCGTCTTCGAGCGGACGGGAGACGTCAGCGTCGGCGCTTGTGTCTGCGGGTCGTAATTCTCGGGCGTCCCTTCGACGATCACGCGCTCGTTCGTCGTGTAGAAGTTCGTGAGGTCTCCGTCGCTTCGGATGAGCCAGGTGCATCCGTCCGGCTCGTGCGAGATGAAGTGGCCGTGTTTCATCCAGGCCGGGCGGAAGAAGTACGTGCCCGGCGTTAGGTCACCGAAGTTGTAGACCATCGAGCCCGAGATCGTGTACGCCTCCTCGTAGCAGGGATGGTGCGCGAGCCGGTGATCGTCCCATCCGGGCTTCGCCCAGATGAGCCGCGAGTAGAAGCCCGTCTGCGGGTTCCGGTGCAGCATCTTGATCATGAGACCGGGCTTCGGCCCCGGTTTGTCGACCTCGATCCACGGCATCGCAGCGGTGTCGAGGACGATCAGCTCGTGCTCCTGGATCCAGTCGGCGTTGCGATCGGCCGGCTCGAAGCCCCAGTCGCCGTACTCGCGGTAGAGGAGGATCTTCGTTCCTTCCTTCGCTTGTACGCGCGGCATCGCGACGCCCTTCGGCGCGTGGAAGTAGGCGCCGGTGCCCAGCGTCTTGTCCCCGACCGCGATCTCGCCTTCGAGCACGTACCACTCGGTGTCGGCGACGTGGTACCCGGCGGGACGGTCGAACGACGACTCGAAGACCACGGTCGTCGATGCCGAGCCGTCCTCTTCGTCGAGCGAGAGGTTGCGCTGGCGCGCGCGCCCTTCGGATCGGGGCAGCTCGGCGTCGTGCCAGATGTAGTCGTTTTCATGGATCAGCTCGACGTGCGGACGCATGCGACCCCCTGTTCCACTGTGCGGTACGGTGTTCCAGAATCGTAGCGAGGACCGCTCGGGCGGGTCAACGCCTTCAGATCACCTCGGAGACTCCTTTGCGGCCGATCCCCGATCGGGTATCTACGCGACCGCTCGCGAGCTGCCGTCCCCCTGGGTACGAAAGCCGAGCGGTCAGTCTGCCAGGAGCGGCTCGGCGGCGTCGGGGAAGTGGCCTTTGTCTTGCGGCGCATCGCGCTTGTAGACCATCACGCTTCGCTTCCACGTCACGACCACGGTGCCGTCCTGCTTCAACCCTCGGGTCTTGACGCTCACGATCCCGGCGTATGGGCGCGACTTGGACTCGCGCGCGTCGATCACCAACGACTCCGCGTACAGGGTGTCTCCGACGAACACCGGGTTCGGAAGGCGGATCTCGTCCCACGACAGGTTGTCCATCCCGTTCTGGCTGACATCCAGCACGGAAAGCCCGAGCACCATCGCGACGGTGAGCCCGGAGTTCACGAGGTACTTCCCGAACGTCGACCGCTCGGCATAGTGCGCGTTGAAGTGCATCTGGTTCGAGTTGTTCGTGAGGAGGGTGAACCAGATGTTATCCGCCTCGGTGATCGTCCGGCCGTACGGATGCTTATAGACGTCGCCGATCTGGAAATCCTCGAAATACCGGCCGATCCTGCCGTCGCTGCTCGCCATCGGGCCTCCCTTCCGCGGCCGCGAGCATACCGCTGAGCGGTCCGGTGTTCCTCTCACTGGAACAGCGTTTCGGCAGTGCGATACCCTTGCCGTGTCGTGCGACCACTCGAAGATGTGCGCATCGTGGCTCTCGAGCAATACGGGGCGGGGCCCTTCGGCAGCGTTCACCTCGCCGATCTCGGCGCCGAGGTCATCAAGATCGAAGACCCGAACACCGGCGGCGATGTCGGCCGCTACGTGCCGCCGTTCCAGGAGGGCGAAGACTCGCTGTTCTTCGAGACCTTCAACCGCAACAAGCGAAGCATCAACCTCGATGTGACGACGGCGCAGGGGCGCGCTGTGCTGGAAGACCTCGTCCGCGTCTCCGACGCGGTGTACTCCAACTTGCGCGGCGACGTGCCGGAGCGGCTGAAGATCCGGTACGACGACCTCGAGCACGTCAACCCGAAGATCGTCTGCGTTTCGGTCACCGGGTTTGGGATGACCGGACCTCGCCGAGCCGAGCCCGGCTACGACTACATCCTCCAAGGGATCGCCGGCTGGATGTCGCTGACCGGCGAGCCGGACGGCCCCCCTGCGAAATCGGGGCTGTCGCTCGTCGACTACCTCGGTGGGATCTGCGGTGCGCTGTCGTTGGTGTCGGGTGTGCACGCGGCTCGGCGTGACGGCATCGGGATGGACTGCGATGTGTCGCTGTTCGACGTCGCGATCTCGATGCTCACGTACCCCGCGGTATGGCACCTGAACGGCGCGTTCGAGCCCGAGCGCGTCGCGCGCTCGGCGCACCCGTCGCTCGTGCCGTTCCAGCTGTTCCGGACCGCGGACGGATGGGTCGTCGTCGGTTGCGCGAAGGAGAAGTTCTGGCAGCGGCTCGCCGACGTCGTCGGCCGGCCCGAGCTGGCGCGCGACGAACGCTTCGTGGACTTCGAAGCGCGCAGGAAGAATCGCGACGTGCTCGTGCCTATCCTCGATGAGCTGTTCGCGGAACGGCCGACGGACGAGTGGCTGAAATCACTCACCGCGGCAGGCGTCCCGTGCGGGCCGGTGAACTCCGTCGAGCAAGCGTTCGCAGATCCGCAGACGGGCGCGCGCGGCATGATCGTCGAGACGGAACACCCACGATTCGGACGTGTGCGACAGCCCGGATCGCCGGTGCGCGTCGGTGAGCCGCCCGCGACGCACCGGCGCGCGCCTCTTCGCGGTGAAGACGAGCCGTACGTGTTCGATCTGCTCGGCTACGACGAAGCGAAGGTCGCGGCGCTGCGCGCGAACGGAGCGTTCGGGACGTGACGGCCGCCGAGCACATCGCGGACTGGGCACTGGCCTTGCGGCTCGACGACGTGCCGCAAGAGGTCATCGACTCGGCGTGCTTGCATCTTCTCGACGGCTAGGGCTGCGCGGTCGCCGCGAAGAGCGCTAACGAAGTGGGTGCCGCCTTAGCCTTCTCGAAAGCTCTCTCGCGCACGATCACGTCCGGGTCGGCGGTTACGACCGGAGGAGCCTCGGCGTTCGCGCGCGCTGCACTCATCCACGCGCTCGACTACGACGACACGCACGCAGCGTCGCTCACGCACCCGACGAGCATCGTCCTTCCCGTCGCGTTCGCGATCGGTGAGATAGAGCCGGTCTCGGGCGCCGACGTTCTTGCGACGGCGATCGCCGGCTACGAGACGATGATCGCGCTCGGAGCCGCCGTCACCCACGGCTTTCACGCGCGAGGCTTCCACGCGACCTCGGTGTGTGGGATCTTCGCCGCGGCGTTGATCGCATCGAGATTGATGCGGCTGTCGCGCGAGGAGACCGTGAACGCGCTCGGCCTCGCAGGCAGTCTCGCCGCGGGCTCGCTGGAGTTCCTCAACACCGGTTCTTCGACGAAACAGCTTCATCCCGCGTTCGCCGCGATGAACGGGATCGTGGCCGCCTCCTTGGCGTCGAAGGGAGCCGAAGGCCCGGCATCGATCTTCGAAGGATCCCACGGGTTGTTCGCTTCGTACACGGGCAGCGCGGTCGACGCAGGAACGATCACACGCGGGCTCGGCGTCGGATGGGAAACGCCGAACATCGGTTACAAGCTTTATCCGGCATGTCAATTGTCGCACGCCTCCCTCGATGCCGTGCGGTCGCTCGGGCCGGTCGAACCGTCCGCCGTCGCTTCGATCCTGTTCTCGGTTCCCGAAGAGGCGGTCCCCATCGTGTGTGAGCCGGCGGATGCCAAGCGCGCGCCACGAACGTCGTACGAAGGGAAATTCTCGTTGCCGTATTGCGCAGCCGTCCTTCTCCTCGACGGGAAGCTCGACATCTCGTCTTTCGACGCGCCGAGCCTCGCGCGACCCGACGTCCTGGCGCTGGGCGCGCGCGTCCGCTGGGACGTGGTTCCGTTCGCCGGAGCCCCGGCGGATGCTCCGGGCGATGTCGTCGTCGAGCTCCGTGACGGCACCGCACTGAAGGGTCACGTAGCGCATAGTCGCGGAGGGCCGGATCTGCCGGCGGGCAAGGACGACGTCCTCGAGAAGTTCCATGCCAACGGCGGAAGCGATCGGATCGCGCGAGAGCTTCTCGACCTGCCGCGGCGCAGGGACGTGCGAGGGATCCTATGACCATGCTCACCGACGAGGTGCGCGCGTGGATCGGGCGCGAGCTCGTCCTGGAAGCTCCGGCGAGCACGGGACGAGCCGCGATCCGCTACTACGCTCTCGCGATCGGCGACGACAACCCGCTGTACACCGACGACGAGTACGCGCGCGCGCACGGCTACCCGAGCGTGATCGCGCCACCGACGATGATCTGCGAGACGAACCAGTTCGTGCCCGGCGCGCGCGACGCCGAGGGCTTGCTGACGCAGATCTTCGAGCTGCCGGTCGAAGGCGCGCGCCAGATCCGCGGCGGCAACACCTACCGGTTCGAGCGGCCGTTGCTGCCCGCCGACCGCGTCACGATCCGCTGGCGGCTCGACGACATCGCGGAGCGCACGTCGAAGGACGGGGCGCCGATGCTGGTCGTGACCGCGATCGCGACGTACACCAACCAAGACGGCGAGCTGCTCGCGACGAACGAAGAAACCGTGATCTACCAAGGAACGCGCGCGTGATCGCAGGCGAGAAGCTGCCGGCGCTCGAGCGCGCGATCCGGCTCGTCGACATGGTCGCCTACGCCGGCGCGACGTGGGATTGGCATCCGCTCCACTACGACGGGGACTGGTTGCGCGCGCGCGGCCTCGACCGGCCCGTCGTCGACGGGCAGATGCTCGGCGCGTTGATGGCGCAGCAGATCGCTGCGGCGCTCGGACCGCGCGCGTTCATCACGGAGCTATCGTTCCGGCTCCGCGCGATGGTGTTCGCCGGCGACGTCGTCCGCATCGAAGGCGAAGTCGTCGAGCCGGGACACATCAAGCAGACCGTTTTCGCAGACGAGCGGATCGCGGCGGAAGGGACGGCGATCGTCCGTGTCGCGTGAGCCGGTGATCGTCGGCGTCGCGGAATCGTCGCTCGGCGTGACGAACAAAACGCGACTCGCCTTGCATGCGGAAGGCGCGACCGGCGCGCTCGCGGATGCCGGCTTGCGCATCAAAGACGTCGACGCGCTGTACGCCACGCAAGTTTCGAGGTTCCCTGCGACGATGGTCGGCGAGTATCTCGGCATCACGCCGACGCTCATCGAGGGAACGATGGCTGGCGGGGCGTCGTACGAGATATTCGTCGGCCACGCCGCGGACGCGATCCGCAACGGGCGATGCGAGGTCGCGCTCATCACGTACGGCAACAACCAGCGCTCGGCGCGCTCGCGCGCGATGGGCGGCGTCCTCGACGAGCACACGCCGGGACCACAGTTCGAAGCGCCGTACGGACCGCTCAGCCCGATCTCGCTCTACGCCATGGCGGCGCAACGGCATATGCACGAATTCGGTACCACGCGCGAGCAGCTCGCCGAAGTCGCGGTCGCAGCGCGCGCGTGGGCCCGCAAGAACCCCAAAGCATTCCGGTACGACGACGAGCCGCTTACGGTCGAGGACGTGCTCGCCTCGCCGCTCGTCAGCGATCCACTGCACGCCCTCGATTGCTGCCTGATCACCGACGGCGGCGGAGCGATCGTCATGACGACCGAGGAGCGCGCGCGCGATCTCCGCTCTGCGCCGGTGCACGTGCTCGGGTTCGGGGAGGTGTCCACCAACAACTCGATGGCGGCCGTCGGGGATCTGACGGCGCCCGGGGCGAAGATCGCCGCCGATCGCGCGTACGCGATGGCGGGGCTCGGACCCGACGACATCGACGTCGTGCAGGTGTACGACTCCTTCACGATCACGGTCTTGCTCGAGCTCGAGGCGCTCGGGTTCTGCGCGCGCGGTGAAGCCGGTTCGTTCGTCGAGAACGGGCGGATCGCTCCCGGCGGGGAGCTCTCGCTGAATACCTCCGGCGGCGGGTTGTCCTACTGCCACCCGGGGATCTTCGGCCTGCTCCTGGTCGTCGAGGCGGTCCGGCAGTTGCGCGGCGAATGCGGCGACCGTCAGGTCGCCGGCGCGCGCACGGCGCTTTGTCACGGGACCGGCGGCATCCTGTCCACGCACGCGACGGTGATCCTCGGGAGCGGCCGATGACGGAACGGCCGATGACTCAACGACCGGTCGCCGAGTCGGACCACGTAACGCAAGCCTGGTGGGACGCGACACGTCGCGCGACGTTCCTCGTGCAGACGTGCGAGGGATGCGCGCACCGGCAGCACTACCCGCGCGCGTTATGCACCGCATGTGGCTCGACGCGCCTGGGGTGGACCGAGGGTTCGGGTCGGGCAACCGTCTATTCGTTCACCATCGTGCGGCGCGCGCCTCACCCGGCGTTCGATCCGCCGTACGTCGTCGCGCTGCTACGTTTGGACGAAGGACCCACGATCCTCAGCACGATCGTGCGCGGCGAGCCGAAATGCGATGCGCGCGCGACGCTCGAGTGGGAAGACTTGCCCGACGGCCGCAAGCTGCCGGTGTTCGCGATGGAGTGAGCCATGGATTTCGAACTTTCCGAAGAGCAGCAGATGTTCCGCAAGGTTCTACAGGATTTCGTGCGCGATCACATCAAGCCCGTCGCGCGCGACTGGGAGCACGAGGGGCGTTACCCGACCGAGATCGTCGATCAGATGAAGAAGATGGGTCTGTTCGGCATCGCCGTGCCGCAGGAATTCGGAGGGCTCGACGTCGACATGGTTTCGTTCGCGCTCGTGTTCGAGGAGATCTCAAAGGCCTGGATGGGCGTCGCGGGAACGATCGGGTCGCACTCGCTCGCGTCCAGGATGATCGCGAACCACGGCACAGACGAGCAAAAGACGCGGTGGCTCCCGAAGCTCGCGACCGGCGAGGTCCGCACGGGGATCGCGCTCACGGAACCGAACGCCGGCAGCGACATGCAAGGCATCCAGACGCGAGCGACGAAAGACGGCGACCATTACGTCGTACGCGGGACGAAGATGTGGATCACGAACGCGCGCCACGCCGGCATCCTGCCGGTACTCGTCAAGACCGATCCGACGACCGACCCGCCGCATAAGGGCATGAGCGTCCTCATCGTCGACATGGACGCACCGGGCGTCACGGTGAGCCGCGACATCGGGAAACTCGGCTACAAGGGAACCGAGTCGTGCGAAGTCCTCCTCGACGACGTGCGCGTGCCTGCCGACCGGTTGCTCGGCGGCGTCGAGGGGCGCGGGTTCCAACAGGTTGCATCGGGCCTCGAATCGGGCCGCATCAACATCGCTGCGCGCGCGGTCGGGATCGCGCAAGCGGCGCTCGATGCAGCGCTCGAGTATGCGAAGCAGCGGCACGCGTTCGGCAAGCCGATCGCGGACTTCCAAGCGATCCAGCTGAAGCTCGCCGACATGGCGACCGAGGTCCAAGCCGCGCGATTGTTGACCTGGTGGGCAGCCTCGAGCTACGACGCGGGCCGGCGGGCAGACAAGGAAGCCGGCATGGCCAAGCTGTTCGCGAGCGAGGTCGCCATCAGATGCGCGCTCGAATCCATGCGCATCCACGGCGGGTACGGCTACTCGACCGAGCTCGACGTCGAGCGTCTCTACCGCGACGCACCGCTCATGGCGATCGGCGAAGGTACGAACGACATCCAGCGGATCGTGATCGCGCGCGCGCTCATGCGCGAGTCGTGAACCGCTCGCTGCTGTACGTGCCGGGGAACCGGCCGGACCGATTCGCGAAAGCGTCGTCGAGCGGCGCCGACGCGGTCATCGTCGACCTCGAGGATTCGGTCCCTGCGGGTGAGAAGGAAGACGCGCGCGCGCATGCATGTGCGTGGGTGAGCGAGCATCCCGAAACGTGGGTTCGCGTGAACGGCGGCTCGGCGATGAAGGAAGACGTGCGCGCGCTCGTCGCGGCGGGCGCGCGCAAGCTGTACGTGCCGAAGGCATCG
>JBHELL010000109.1:0-5047 GCA_046263075.1 Actinomycetota bacterium
GTGGCGGGTAGGCTACGCGCGCGATGACGACCAAAGACCTCAAGAAGATCGCGCGACAGATCCTTCGCTCCGCGGCACAGAAGGAGCCGCCGACGGACCTCGCGCGCGTGCTCGCGTACCTTCGCATCCATCACGAACGACCGTGGCACCTCTCGCTCGACGTGTGGGAGGGTCTCGGAAGAAGCCCGCGCGGTCGCACCCGATTCCAAAGACAAGAGCGCGCCGGCACAGCGCGTGATCGCTGGCGTCTCGCCCACGAGATCGCGCACCACATCCTTCACGGCGCCGAGCCGCAACTGCGTCGCGGCGGTTCGTGGCAGTCGCACGAGCTCGAATACGAAGCAGACCTCCTCGCCGCCGAGCTGCTGATCCCCGACCCCTGGATCCAGCGCGCGGTGAAGCGGCAAGGCGACGGGCAGCTCGACATCGACGAGCTTTCGCGCGCGTTCGGAGTGGGCAGGCATGAGATGGAGAAGCGTCTGCGCCAGCTCGAGCTGCTGCCCCACGAGGTGCTCGGCCGCATGTGAGGGAACCGCGTTGACGCACGACGCGCGCCGCTGCGACGATGGGGGCGCCGCGGCGATCCCGCGGAGCCAACGAGAGCAGACAAGTCCTGAGGCGACCCCGAAGGGCCGGGAGGAAGAATGGTGAAGGGTTTCGTCGACCCGTCCTCGGTGCCGACCGAGAAGGTCCAGATATTGAACCCGGACGGAACCCTCGTTCGCGATCACGGCTTCGATCTCGACCTCAAAGAAGAAGACCTTCGCGAGATGTACCGCTTGATGGTGCTCACGCGGAAGGTCGACCAGGAATCGACCAACCTTCAGAGGCAGGGCGAGCTCGGCGTCTACACGCCCTCGCTCGGCCAGGAAGGCGCGCAGATCGGCGCGGCGTATGCGCTCGATCAGCAAGACTGGATCTTCCCGTCCTACCGCGAGCTCGGCTTCGCGATGCTGCGCGGCATCCGGCCGTCGCACATCCTGCATCTGTTCCGGGGGACGTGGCACGGCGGGTTGTACGACTACCGGGAGCGCCGGTTCGCGCCGTACTCGGTGCCGATCGCGACGCAGTGCTTGCACGCCGTCGGGTTCGCGGCCGGCGCGAAGAAGGACGGACAGAAGCTCGTCGTGGTCGCGTGTTGCGGCGACGGAGCGACGTCCGAAGGCGACTTTCACGAAGCGTGCAACTACGCCGGCGTCTGGCGCTCGCCGGTCGTGTTCTTCGTGCAGAACAATCAGTACGCGATCTCGGTGCCGCTCTCCAAGCAAACTGCGGCGCCGACGATCGCCGTCAAGGCGCTCGGGTACGGATTCCCCGGCGTGCGCGTGGACGGGAACGACGTCCTCGCGTCCTACGCCGTGGCCAAAGAGGCCGTCGCGCGCGCGCCGCGGCGACGGCCCCACGCTCATCGAGGCGGTCACGTACCGGCGAGGTCCTCATTCAACCGCCGACGACCCGTCTCGGTACCGCACGAAGGAAGAGCTCGCCGAATGGGAAGCGCTCGACCCGATCACGCGTTTCGAGAAGTACCTGACGAACGAGGGCAAGTTGACCGACGAGTTCAAGCTGCGGTGCGAAGACGAAGCCAAGGTTGCGGCAACGACGTTGCGGCAGGAGATCGTCGGCGCAGGCCCGCTCGACCCGACGTTGCTGTTCGAGCACGTGTACGAGAAGCGCTCGCCGGTCCTCGAGCGCGAGCTCGATCAGTTCAAGCAAGACTACGGGGTGGAGTAAGCCATGCCGTCGATCACACTCGCGCAGGCGCTGAACGAAGCGCTTCGCTACTGCATGAAGAAGGACGATCGCGTGATCTGCCTCGGGGAAGACGTCGGCAAAGCGGGCGGCGTCTTCCGCATCACGGACAAGCTGCAAGAGGAGTTCGGTGAGGAGCGCGTGATGGACACGCCGCTCGCGGAGTCGGGGATCATCGGCACGTCGATCGGGTTCGCGATCTACGGATACCTACCGGTCGCGGAGATGCAGTTCGACGGGTTCACCTATCCGGCGTTCGAGCAGATCGTCAGCCACCTGGCGAAGTACCGCTCGCGGACGATGGGAAAGCTCCCGCTCTCGGTCGTCGTTCGCATCCCCTACGGCGGCGGCATCGGCGCCGTCGAGCATCACTCCGAATCGCTCGAGTCCTACTTCACGCACACCGCGGGACTGAAGGTTTGCTCGCCGTCGACACCGTCGGAGGCGTTCACACAGCTCGTCCAAGCCATCGAGGACCCCGATCCGGTGATCTTCCTCGAGCCGAAGCGCCGGTACTGGATCCGCGAGGACGTCGAGCTGCCGGTGCACGACGGCTTGCCCGTCGGCAAGGCGCGCGTGGTCCGCAACGGCAACGACGTGACGATAATCA
Organism: Actinomycetota bacterium; assembly: GCA_046263075.1. GTDB lineage: Bacteria > Actinomycetota > AC-67 > AC-67 > AC-67 > JBHELL01. Next base: position 2,363 of record JBHELL010000109.1, read on the forward strand.
CGTACGGCCCCTCCGTGCGCACGGTCGAAGAGGCCGCGGAGGAAGCGGCGAAGGACAACGTCTCGTGCGAGGTCATCGACCTTCGATGGCTGAACCCGTTCGACATCGAGACGGTGATGGAATCGGTGCGCAAGACCGGACGAGCCGTTGTCGTCACCGAAGCGCCGGTAACGGGATCGTTCGCGTCGGAGCTCGCCGCGCGCATCTCCGAGGACGACTTCCTCTCGCTGAACGCGCCGGTGCTGCGCGTCGGAGGATTCGATATCCCGTATCCGCCGGCGAAGCTCGAGGACATGCACCTTCCCGATCTCGACCGCGTGTTGGATGCCGTCGACGCGGTACTGAACTACTAAGAGGAACCTGATATGGCCGACACGCGCGAATTCAAGCTGCCGGATCTCGGCGAAGGATTGACCGAAGCCGAGATCGTCCAGTGGCTCGTCAAAGAAGGCGACGCGATCGATCTCAACCAACCGATCGTCGAAGTCGAGACGGAGAAGGCGCTCGTCGAGATCCCGTCCCCGTTTTCAGGCACCGTCGAGAAGCTGTACGGGGACGTCGGCGAGAAGGTGCAAGTGGGGTCGCCGTTGATCACGGTGAAGACCGGTGAAGACGCGCCGCAACCGACACCGCGCGGAACCTCCGACGAGCCGACCGCATCCGCGGCGCCGGCCCAAGGATCGAAGCGCACCGAAGTGTTGGTCGGCTACGGACCGGAAGAAGGTGCGTCGAAGCGCCGCAAGGACAGGCGGATCGGGAAACGCGATGTGAGCGAAGAGGGTGAGTCGGCCATCGCGCCGGTCGAGCAGGAGCAAGCGGCCGAAGCGCGCGCGCCGCAAGGTCGCGCGCAAACGGCCACGGCCGCTCCGTCGAAGGCGGCGGAAGTCGAGCCTGCCGGCGGCAAAGCCCTGGCTACCCCGCCGGTGCGCAAGCTCGCGCGCGACATGGGGGTGGACATCGACTCCCTCGACGGAACCGGCCCCGGCGGGCGCGTGACGCGCGAGGACGTCATGGCCGCGTCGCAAGGCGCCGCCGAGCCTGCCGCGGCGAAGGCCGCCGCCGCGAAGCCGCAACCCAAGGAAGAGGAAGCAGAAGCCGACGTCGTCCAGATGCCACAGCGTCCCCGCGTCGCCGCCGCAGCAGGCGAGGAAGAACGCATCGCCGTGCGCGCCATCCGGCGTTCGATCGCGGAGAAGATGTCGCGCTCGGCGTTCACGATCCCGCACGTTGCGGAGTGGCTCGAGGTGGACGCGACGGAATTCATGCGGCTGCGCGAACAGCTCAAGTCCGCACCGGAAGCGGAAGGGTTGTCTATCTCGCCGCTGCCGCTCGTCGTCAAAGCACTCCTCGCGGCGCTGCGGAAGTTCCCGATGGTGAACTCGTCGTGGGTCGAAGGCGATAACGGCGCCGAGATCGTGGTCAAGCACTACTACCACGTCGGTGTCGCATCCGATACCGAGCGCGGGTTGCTCGTGCCGGTCGTGAAGCACGCGGACCAACTGAACATCTTCGAGCTGTCGGCGGAGATCAAGCGTCTCGTCGAGAGCGCGCGCAGCGGAAAGATCGGGCCCGCCGACCTGACCGGCTCGACGATCACCGTTACGTCGATCGGTTCCTTCGGGATGCAATCGGGAACACCGATCATCAACTAGCCCGAATGCGCGATCCTCGCGCCGGGCGTTATCCGCAAGATGCCGTGGGTCGTGAACGGCGAGATCGTCGTGCGCGACATCATGACGCTCGGGTGCTCGTTCGACCATCGCATCATCGACGGCGCCGAGGCCGGCAGGTTCCTTCGGTATCTCGGCGACCTGATCGAGAACCCCGCGCGCTTGTTCGGCGTGTTGTAGCTCGTTACGCGCGTTTCGTTCTGAGCACCGCCATCACACCAGGAGTCGCGGGCTTGAGACCCTGGATGTGCGGATGGGCAGGGACTTCGTTCTTGCGTTCGCGCACCTCCGAACCACCACCCGTTCGCTCACGTGGTCTCCTGACGCGCGCGCAACCGCTCGATCACGTCTTTCGGTCCGCGGAACGAGCCGAGTACCGTCACGTGCTCGACGACGGATTCCGCAAGCTCGGGCGTGATGTCGTTGCCGAGAACGACCGCGCCGATCACGCGCAGCTTGATGCGCTGGCCGCGCGCGCGCATCTTCTCGAAGTCTTTGCGACCGAGATATGTGAAGCCGATGTTGAGGTGGTTCTTGATCACGGCTTCCTGGACGAAAGCCTCGTGTTTGTCGAGCTGCCGGCGGATCGAGTCGCGGATGAAGTCGGTGCGGCTCGCGTAGATCCCTTCGGAGACGAGCAGATCGACCTTTCCGAGGTCGACGGGGCCGACGTTGATCGTCACTTTCTCATCGGCGGGGCCCAACCGCTCTGCAGGTGCCATCTATATGGATGGTAAATGGACGGAGCAGCAGCGTCAAGCGAACAGGTGTTCTATAATCGATGGCTCATGAGCGCATTCCCCCCACCAGGAGCGCGCCGCGGCGAGCAACTCTTCGAGGTCGCGCGGCGAACATTCGACACGCCCGAGTTCCGAGGCATGGAGTTCATCGAAGTCGAGGCGAAAACGATCATCAACCACGTGCCGGGGAACATGCCGTTCTCGTGGACGATCAACCCGTACAGGGGATGCAGTCATGCGTGCAGCTACTGCCTGCGCGGCGACACGCGGATCTT
>JBHELL010000110.1:0-17799 GCA_046263075.1 Actinomycetota bacterium
GCGTCCGCCCGTCACGCGCAGAAGCGCGGAACGGTTGCGGCGCGCCCAGCAGATGTAGACGGGCGCTTCGAACCCGGGGACGAGTCGCTTGTACGAGTTCACCCACTGGTTCAGGATCGGCGTGATCTCGCGCGCGTGCCGCAAGACGCCGGCGATGAACGCGCGCGCGATCTTGGACATGCCCGCCGGGTCCTCGGGATCCGTGAAGGCGTTCCGGTCTCCTTCGTACAGAGCCATATGCGTGTGCATCCCCGAGCCCCAGGCACCTTGGATCGGCTTCGGCATGAAGGTCGCGTACACGCCTGCTTCTTGTGCGACCTCTTTGACGGCGAGCCGCGCCGTCATCACGTTGTCCGCCATCGAAAGCGCATCGCTATCGCGAAGGACGATCTCATGTTGTGAAGGTGCGACCTCGTGGTGCACGGACTCGACGCTGATGCCCATCTGCTCCAAGTACAGAACGGTCCGCTTGCGAAGATCCGATGCGACGTCGAGCGGCGTGAGATCGAAGTACCCGCCCGAATCGAGGCCCTCGGTCGCCGCCGACGAGCGGAAATAGAAGTATTCGAGCTCGGGCCCGAGGTACAGCGTGAACCCCATCTCTTGCGCGCGCGCGATCGTGCGGCGGAGCACCCAGCGCGGGTCGCCCTCGAACGGGTCGCCGGACGGCGTCAAGATGTCGCACAGCATGCGCGCGACACCTTGTTCGCCCGGCCGCCACGGCAGCGCTTGGAACGTCGCAGGATCGGGACGCGCGAGCATGTCCGACTCTCGCACACGGGCGAACCCTTCGATCGCGCTCCCGTCGAACCCCATGCCTTCGTCGAACGCGGCCTCGAGCTCCGCCGGTGTGATCGCCACGGATTTCAAGAACCCGAGAACGTCGGTGAACCACAGCTTGATGAAGCGGATGTCGCGCTCCTCGACGGTCCGCAGCACGTAGTCGACGTGTTCATTCATGGCGCGCTCTGTGTGATTCCATCTTGTACCCGACATTGCGGATCGTTGCGATCATGCCTTCATGTTCGGCTCCGAGCTTCGCTCGCAACCGCCGCACGTGTACGTCGACCGTCCTCGTGCCGCCGAAGAAGTCATACCCCCACACCTCCAGCAAGAGCTGTTGACGGCTGAACACACGACCGGGCCGCTGGGCGAGGAAGAAAAGCAGTTGGAACTCCTTGTACGTGAGATCGAGCGGCCTGCCGCGCAGGCGAACCTGGTACGTCTCGGGGTCGACGGAGAGATCGCCGACGCGAACGGTTCCGGATGACTCGACGGCTTGCGAGCCGAGAGCAAGGCGGATACGCGCGAGCGCCTCCGGGATCGCGCAATGCTCGACCAAGAACGAATCGACATCCCAGTCGGGGCCGACGGCGTCCACGGCATCTACGGCGACCAGCGCCATCAGCGGCAGACGCGGCGAGCGCGCGCGAAGGGCTCGGCAGAGATCGCGCGCGCGGGACAGATCCTTCACCGCGTCGACGACGACGATCGACGGATCGGGATCGGGCGGCTCGACGACGGGCCCGGACACGACGACGCGATGTCCGCCCGCTTCGAGCCCGTTGACGAGCGGCCACAGGTCCTCAGGTCGTTCGCTCGCGATGACGATGTCTGCCATTGGCACGTCCTCGGAAAAACGAGACACCCCGAGCCGAGGAGCATCTTTGCCCGGGGTGGTTCGATCTCTCGATCTTGATGGAAGGTACCATGAGCAGGGTCGGTACTCAAAGGGGTTCTGCGGTGCGCACGCTCCGACGTCATCGCTCCGGTCGCAGCCCGGCCGTTCGATGGGAACTGCAGCGGTTGTCACACCTCGCGCGCGGGACGAACGACCGGTTCACCAGACCTCATCTGCACTTCTGGGCGGATACCGCCGACGGCGTTCGCCTGGCGGGAACGTTGCTCGGCTCGCCGCAGACGAGCAAGACCGCGATCGTTCTCGTACACGGCTTCATGGGATACAGGCAGAAGCGCCCATGGCGGTTCCTCGCCGAGTCGCTGTCGAAACACTTCGCTGTGCTGACGTTCGACCTGCGCGGCCACGGACAGTCAACCGGCGCGTGCAGCGGCGGTCAGTTCGAGCATCTCGATGTTCAAGCGGTCGTCGACAACGCGCGCGCGCGCGGCTTCGAGCGCGTCATCACGGTCGGCGGATCGCTCGGGGGGATCGCGGTGCTGTCGCACGCGGCGCTCGGCTCAGGGATAGACGCGGTCGTCGCGATATCGACTCCCGCGCGATGGGGAGCATCCGACACCAAAGCGGTCCGTCGCGCGACATGGCTGTTCTTGAGTCCGATGGGACGCGCGCTTGCGCGCCGGCTGATGGGAACCACGATCGATCTCGTGTGGGGAAACCCGGCCCCGCCCCTGGAGCTGATCGAGCGGATCTCACCGACGCCCGTCCTTTTGATCCACGGCGCCGACGACCATTTCTTCGCGGCCTCAGAGGCCGAGCTGTTGTACGAGCGCGCGCGCGAGCCGAAGCGGCTCGTCATCGTGCCGAGGTTCGGCCATGCCGAGGACGGCTTCACGGCGGCTTTCGCGGAGCAACTGTCGCAGGAGATCTCGACTCTCGTCCCGCATAAGGCCTGAGGACTGCGCCCGGCTATATTCCCACCGATGAGCTCGCATCGGGAAACGCCTGAGCTGGCAGGCACCGTGATCTTGGCGATCATCGCCGCCGGTGCGGCCGTCGCCGGCAAGATCCCGCTTCTCATCCTAATGGTCGTGCTCGGGGTCGTCGCCGCCGGCGAGCAGTTCCGGCTGGCGCGCTCGCGCGGCGCGCATCCGTTGTCTTTCGTCGGCCTCGTCAGCATCATCTCGCTCTTCGTCGCGGCGGAGCTGAAAGGGGAGCGCGCGCCGGCAGCCTTCGGTGCGGTCGTCGCCGCAGCCGCCGGGTTCGCGTTCCTCATGGCGATCGTTCGCCGTTCGCGGGCCGGGGTAACCGAAGGATTGATGAGCACGCTCGTTCCGGTGCTCGTCGTCGGTCTGCTCGGGGGATACATCCTTGCGATCCGCGGGATCCCGCACGGGCTACGCCTGGTCCTCGGGTTCGGCGCCATCGCACTGCTCGCCGACATCGCGATCGAACTCGCCGGCACCCGCGCGCAGATCCCTCGCGCGCGCACCGGTGTTGCGCTCGCGGGTGCCATCGCCGGCGGGGTGCTGTGCGCAACCGTGTTGCACAGAGCGTTCACGTGGGGAACGGCGATGATCGTCGCGGTGTTGATCGGGCTCGTCGTCGCGGGCACCGACCCTATCGCTTCGATGCTCGAGCGCGCGCTTTCCGGCCGGCAGAAACCTGCTCTCATGCTACGGCGCATCGATGGGGTTCTGCTCTCCGCTCCCGTGTTCTTTTACGCATACCGCGCGCTCGCTCGTTGATGTTCAGGCTCCTGCGCTGGCTGTTGATCCCGCTCGTAATCCTCGGCGCGTTGTACGTCGCGGCTGATTACACGGCGAAGAAGGTTGCAGAAGATCGGTTGTCGAGCTCCATCGGGGCGCAATTCCACATGAAGGACGACCCGAAAGTTTCGATCGCGTCGTTCCCATTCATCATCGATGCGCTCGCGCGCCATCGGGTCGGCAGCGCAACCGTCGTCGCAAGCGATGTGACGATCGACGAGCTCGAGCTGACCAACGTCCACGTAGAGCTTCGCGCGATCACGAGCACGGAGTTCTTGTCGACGAGCGGCATCACCGTCTCCGTCGGAAACGTCGCCGCAACCGCCGACGTGCCGCAGACCTCGTTGCAGCGGTTCCTTACGACCCGCGGCTACTCGATCTCGGTCGTGTTGCATGAAGGATCGGCGGCCGTGACGGCTCGGCGAACCGTCTTCGGCCGGAGCCGCACGTTTTCGGCGACCGGAAGCGTCGCGATCCGAGGCGGCCGGCTCGTCTTCCTTCCTACGACGCTGAAGGTGGACGGCGGGGTGGTGCCGTCCGTACTCGTCGCCGCAGCGCGCTCGGCGGTTTCCTTCTCGGTTGCCGTGCCGGCCCTTCCCGGGAAGGTCCGCCCGAGCAAGGTCGCGCTCCACGAGGGAGCGGTCTCGCTGTCTGCGACCGGCACGAACGCCACCGTGCGCTTCGGGGGCGGCGCAGGGCTCTAGACGGTTGCGGCGACCGACGAGGTTTTATAACGTTGTCACCGTAAAAACCCCCTCGGAGGCAGGCTGTGGCCGTCGAAGCGAACCAGAAGCAGGACCCGGCCGTCGCGCGCGCGCTGGCCGCCCCAACGCGCGCGGCGATCTTGGACCGGCTGCGCGCTTCGGGCCCCCTGTCGGTCCGCGACGTCGCCGAGAACGCCGGCATCCACGCCAACGTCGCGCGCGGGCATCTCGATGTGCTCGTCGGGGCCGGCCTGGCGATGGTGTCGTGGCGCCGGAACGCGGCCGGAGGGCGGCCCGCCAAGCTGTACGAGGCCGCGCCGGTCCACGTCGAGGAAGGACCTGCGCTCGTTTCCGAGATCCTCGCGTCGCTGATCGAAACCGTCGCACCCGAGCCGACCCTTGCCAAGAAGATCGCGGAACAAACCGGCTCGTCACTCGCGCGTCGCGTGCGCGGAGATGCCCCGGAGCTAACGTTCGGGGAACAGATCGAGCTGCTCCTTCACGCGCTTTCCGCGGTGTCGGGCGGCGTTCGCGTCATCGCGCGCGGCGACGATTGGGTCGAGCTCGAAGATCTCGACTGTCCGTTCAAAGGGATCGCTGCGTCCCACCCGCAGCTCGCGTGCCAGCTCGACAAGTGGTTGAAGGAAGGGATCATGGGCGGGCTCGGCGGCGACGCGTTCGTCGAGCAGGTCACGTCGGTCGCGTGGGGCGACCCGTCGTGCAGGGAGGTCGTTCGATGCCGCGCATGATCGATCGCAACGCGCATCGTTGGGGTGCTGCGATATCCGCCGTCGCGTTGCTCGCAGCCTTCGCAGCGAACTGGCATCCGATCCTGCCGATCATGGCGGCTGCGGTCGGCGTCGGGCCGGTCTTCGGCCTGCGGTATTCGCCGCTCGGCGCGCTATACCGGCTCGGCAAACGGATCATGAGGTTGCCCATCGCCGTCGAGCCTGAGGAAGAGTCGCCGCCGCGGTTCGCGCAGCTGATGGGGCTCGTCTTCCTCGGAGCCGGAACGGTCGCGTTCTACGGCGGGCATTCGAGCGGCGCCGGATGGACGCTCGGATTGATCGTGGCGGGTCTGCAAGGGTTGCTCGCGGCGACGGGTATCTGTATCGGCTGTGAGATGTATCTCGTGGGGAAGCGGCTCGCGGCGAAAGGCGTCTAGATGCTCGTGCGCCTCCTGATCGTTGCAGGCGTCGTCGTCGTCATGGCGGTCTTCACGCTGTGGTGGCGGAGACGCGAAGGCGCGTTCACCGAAGCGAGCGGCCGTTTCGACCACATCTCGTTGGGGTTGTCGCGCACGGACAAGCCGTCGTCGGTCGTCGTCGAGTTCTACGGCGAGCATTGCGCGCCTTGTGTCGTCGTGGAACGTCAATTGGCGAAGCTCGCGCGCGAAGTCCCGGAGCTGGCGGTGGTTCGCGTCGACGCGGGCGCGCGCCTCGACCTCGCCGACCGGTACAACGTTCGCCGCGTGCCGACGCTGTTCGTCGCGGACGGAGATCTTCGGATCATCTGGCGCGCGTCCGGCGTGCCCGGCGAAGACGCGATCAGGCGCGCGCTCCTCGGGCCGGAGTGGGCCGGACGTCCGCATCCCGGTTCCGTCGCTCGCCCCGGCTCGACGGTCTGATAGCCTGCGCGCGTGGCCGCCGAGATCACATTCCTTACGCTACTTACCATCGTCATGATCATCTCCGCGCTCGTCGCTTTGACGACGGTCGCGCGAGTCGTCGAGCCGCGCGGGGTCCGCGTGCTTCTGCGCCGGCTCGCCGGCAGGCCTTGATCGGCGCGCGCTCGCGCCGTGTCAACGTGAACGTCACACAGGTCCCGTACGACCCGTCTTGGCCGCGCGTTTTCGAAGAGGAGCGCGCGCGCATCGCGCGTGCATTCGGCGACACGCTCGAAGACATCGAGCACATCGGAAGCACGGCGGTCGAAGGTCTCGCGGCCAAGCCGACCATCGACATCGTGGTCGTCGTTCGCGTATTCGACGGGTCGCCATCCATTCAGCGGCTCGACGAGCTGGGCTACGAATACGTGCCGGAGTACGAAAAGGAGCTGCCGGACCGACGGTACTTCCGTTCGCGCGCGCGCGGCTCGACGGGTGACCGGCTGTTCCATGTCCACGTGTACGAGCACGGTCACCCGCACGTGGAGGATCACGTCGCGTTCCGGGACCATCTGCGGAAGAACGACCGGTCCGCGCGCGTGTACGAGGCGTTGAAGTCGTATCTCGCGCGCACGTTCGCGCGCGAGCAGTACACGGCCGAGAAATCGACGTTCATCCGCGCCGTTCTTGCGGAGGAGCTTGGGAGGCCGAACCCGCTCGGGCCACCCGGCGTCATCCTCGCCGAGCACGATGCACTCTGGCGAACGTGGTTCGAGGAGGAGAAGGCGCTGTTGCGTGCGATACAGGGTGATCCGTTCATCCGGATCGAGCACACGGGGAGCACCTCGATGCCCTGGATCGTTGCGAAGCCGCTCATCGACATCGGCGCGACGTTGGCATCGATCGACGACATCGAAGACCTCATCGTCCCGCTCGCGCGCGCCGGGTACGTGCACCGGGCGGACATCGAAGCCACGCTGCCCCCTCGGCGGTTCTTCGTGAAGGGTCACGGTCCCGCCGGCAGCAAGATCCACCTGCACATCTTCCGAGACGACAACCAAGAGTTCGCCGACATGGTGCTCTTCCGTGATTGGATGTTCGAGCATCCGGAGGAAGCCCGAACCTACGACGAGCTGAAGCGCCGCCTTGCTGCGACCCTTTCCCGTCCGGAATACACGAAAGCGAAGTCGCCCTACATCCTTTCGATCCTGGAGCGGGCCCGCGCGGACGCAGGCGCCGGCGGTTAAGCGTTCTTCTCGAGGAATGCCAGCACGGTCTGGTTGAACCGGTCTGCCTCTTCGACGTTGAATGCGTGACCGCTCTCGAGCATCTCGAACTCAGCGTGCGGCACCGCGTCGACGATCTGCTTCGAGAGCTCGGGCGGGACGAGCACGTCTCTTCGACCAACCATCACCAGCGTCGGGAGCGACAGCTCCTGCAGGCGCGCGCGCGTCTCGTGTTGAAGCAAGGCGTCGAGCTGCGACATCATCGCCGTCCGCGGCGGGATGACATCGGCAAACATCGCTTCGATACCGGCGGCGAACTCCGCATTCTCGATCAAGAAGTGCGGTGAGAACAGCCACAGCATCGAGGCGCTCACGAGCGCCTTAGGCCCGAGCTCGTCGTAGATCCGAACGCCGAGCTCCGCAAGGCGCGTCAGGTATGCGTTGCGCGCGCACCAGGTTGCTGCGAGCGTGAGCGTTCGCACGCGCTCGGGCGCTTCGAGCACGAGATGCTGCGCGATCGCGCCACCCATCGAGATCCCGAGGATGTGCGCGCGATCGGTCCCGGTCGCATCGAGCACCGCGCGGGCATCGCGCGCCATCGCTTGCAGGTCGAACTCGCCGTCCGTCGTCGAGCCGCCGACGCCACGATTGTCGAACGTGATCACCCGATAACGGTGAGAGAACACGGGTGTCTGCATCATCCACATCCGCGCTTCGGCAGCCCAGCCCATGATGAGAAGGAGCGGCTCTCCCTCACCAACCACCTCGTACGAGATGCGCGCGCCGTCGGTCTCTACGAATGGCATGGCGAAACTCTAGCGGAGGTGAGGGCGGCGGCCGTGGGACCGCCGCCCTCGTGCGGGCGGGCTCTACGCGATGTGCGCGCCGGCGCTCGCCGATCGCACCGCTTCGCTCAGTCGCAATATCCGTACCAAGCGCTGTACGGGCCGTAAACGAAGTTCGTGATGCAGTTCGCGGGCCACGTGATGACGTAGCCGCCCTCGAAGTCTTGACGCCAGCTGGCGCCGTCGATCTGGTGTCGGTTGTTGACGGGATAGCCGATGAAGCTCACCCAATCCTGGTTCTGATCGAAGACGTCGGTATAGGCGGCGTAGATCGCTCCCGTGACGGCGTACGCGGTGCCGGACCGCTTGCTCAACATGAGCGCGCGCGCCTGGCCCTTGTAGAAGTACGTCTGCACATTGCCGCCGTACGTGGAGTTCGGCGAGCACCCGTACCGGAAGTACCAGCCCTGCAAGTTGTCCGTGCGGCACGGCGACCAAGCCTCGGAAAGGTTCGCCGTGACGCCGAACCCCGAATACCCACCAAGGGCGCGGTACGCCGTGTTGAAGGCGGACATGAAGATGTTGCCCGAGCTATAGCCGATGCCCGCGTTGTCGCTCGCATATGCGCTGTGGGTCAAAGCGTCACCTGAACCGCCGTGCCCGGAGATCGGGATGAGATCGAGCGCGTTCGAGCTGAACGAGGCTCCGTCGTGCCGCTGGAAGTGCAGGTGCGGGCCGGATACGTTGCCGGTTTCTCCGCTCACGCCGATCGGCTGCCCGCCCACGACCGCGGCACCGGCAGACACTGAGATCGAGTTCAGGTGCTCGTACGTGATGTAGCTGCCGTCGGCATCCTTGATACGGATGTATTTGCCTGCCTTGCTGCCGCCGCTCGTATCGACCGCGTTCACGGTTCCCGGCGCGATCGAGTACACGGTGTCGTAGTTCATCCCTGCGTCGATCGCTTTCCATGCCGAGCTGGATTCGCGGCCCGGGCAATGCGGGCATTCACCGGGCAACGTTCCGAGCGTGATGTCGGTATCGGCTCGCCACGGCCATTTCCTGTATCCGCCTGTCCAGGTGTTGTGCGCCGACGCGGGCAAGCTGCCGAACGCGATCGAGCAGAAGACAGCGGCGGCGACGAGCCGCCTCAGTAGGGGGTGACGCTGCGCACGAGGCTCCACAGCAGATCCACCTCCTGTGTGTAGCGATCGGCGCGCGAGCGGATCGTGATCTGCAACCGCGCCGCACCTTCGAGCGTGTCGGCGGCGTTCACCGGTGACGGCGCGCGCATCAGCGGGACCGCCACCTTGAGCACGTGCAACGGCCCGTTGGGATCGGCCGTCTCACCGGAAGCGTCGTAGCGTTCTTCGCATGACGTCATCGCGCTTGCGACGGCGGGGATGCACGGCCCCGGATTCGCCGGATCGTTCGACACGGACGCCGGGACGACGTCGAGCTCCACCTCGACGATGTTGCGTGCGATGACCGCCGCGTAGATGTCGTCACCGGTATGCCACGGGAACGCGTCCGGCCCGAGCAGGTGCAGGTTCTCGAGCGTCACCGACCGCACCTGTGTGAGTGGCCCCGGCGATGTCAGCTCGGAGAAGCCCCACCCGGGTGGCACGCAGAGCGTGTAGTGAGCGACGGGATCGTCGAACGGCGACCATCCGTTCGCGCACGAGATGCCGGCTCGTTGCGCGATCACCGGGACCGTGCCCTGCGGCCGCTCCGGCTCGCTCGCGCTCCCTTCGGAGAGAGGTGGGACTGGTTTCGACGGCGGCGTCTCGGACCCGGCGCCGAAGACACGGAAGCCGGCGACCAGTCCGATCGCGAGCACCGTCGTTATGAGCGCGCGCCTCACAAGGGCCGCTCGCGCGCGGACGTGGATCTCATTGCGAGCCTCCTCACGGGAAGGAGAGCGTCGGGAAGTGCCGAGACGATAGATGTCGTTGCGCCTGAAGCAAGTTTGGGTGTTTCGGGAAGAGCGTTCCGGGCGTACGATGCGCGCGGGCGCGACGCGTGCGCACGATGCACGCGCGGAGGGGATGGCCATGGGGATGAAGTTCAAGATCCAGATCGATGCGAAGCCGGACGAGGTTTTCGGCTACGCATCAGACGTGGCGCGTCACGGTGAGTGGAGCACCGGCGGGCTGCAGGCGCAGAAGATGTCGGACGGCCCGATCGGCAAGGGCTCGACGTTCAGCACGACGCAGAAGTTCGCGGGGAAGCCTGCGTCTTCGGTCGTAACCATCCGAGACTATGAGCCGCCGAGCCGCTTCAAGTTTGCAGCGGTGCAAGGCAAGGGGACCTTCATCCATACGCTCACGTTCGAGCCTTCGGCTGAAGGAACGCTCGTCACGCGCGAGATCGACCGAGAGAACGCGAGCCCGTTCGCGATCCTCGGCCTCGTGTTCTACCCGGCGATCCGCGCCGACGTGATGAAAGGGCTTCGCGGCCTAAAGTCGAAGATCGAGGGCGGCGCGCGCTAGACGGGCGTAACCGGCCGCCGCTTCGGCGCGCGAGCGCGAGCGCGATGCTCGGTCGCCGCGAGCCGCGCGATGAGCTCGGCTCGGCATGCTTCGGGATCGACGACGGCGTCGACGATGAGCTCGGACGCCAGCCGGTAGATGTCGATGTCTTGCCGGTACTCCTCGCGCTTCTGCTGCACGTACTCGGGCCGCTCTTCTTCGGGGAGCTCGGCGATCTTGTTCGCATAGACGGCGTTGACCGCGGCCTCCGGGCCCATCACGGCGATCATCGCTTGCGGGAACGCGATCGTCGCCTCCGGATCGAACGCGGGGCCTGCCATCGCGTACAGGCCGGCACCGTACGCCTTACGCACGATCACGCTGAGCTTGGGAACGGTTGCGTCGGTGACGGCGCTGATCATCTTCGCGCCGTGGCGGATGATCCCATCACGCTCGACCTTGGACCCGATCATGAACCCGGGAACGTCGGCAAGGAAGATCAGCGGGATGTTGAACGCGTCGCATAACCAGATGAAGCGCGCGGCTTTGTCCGCGCTGTCGACGAAGAGCACGCCGCCTTTCACCTTGGGTTGATTCGCGAGCATGCCGACCACGCGCCCGTCGAGCCTCGCCAGCCCGGTGATGAGCTCTTGCGCGAACAGCTCCTTGATCTCGAGCCACGAACCGTCGTCGACGAGTGCAAGGAGGAGCTCACGCATGTCGAACGGCTTGTTCTGATTCACCGGGATCATGTCGGCTATCGGCCGATGATCGTGCGGTTCTTGCGACGCGACGGCCGGCGGTAGCGTTTCGAAGTTGCCCGGCATCATCGCGAGGTAACGCCTGCACCAGGCGAGCGCCTCCTCTTCGCTTCGGACGAGTACATCGCCGCAGCCGCTCACCGTGCAATGCATGCGCGCGCCGCCCATCTCTTCGAGCGTGACCTTCTCTCCGATCACCTCTTCCGCCATGCGCGGCGAACCGAGATACATGCTCGCGTTGCCTTCGACCATCACGACGACGTCGCAGAACGCCGGGATGTACGCTCCACCAGCTGCGCTCGGTCCGAACAGCAAGCACACCTGCGGGACCATGCCGCTCATGTGCACCTGGTTGCTGAAGATGCGTCCGGCGCCGCGCCGGCCGGGGAACATCTGGATCTGATCCGTGATGCGCGCGCCGGCGGAATCGACGAGATAGATCATGGGCACGCGCAACCGCATCGCCGTTTCTTGGATCCGCAGGATCTTCTCGACGGTGCGCGCGCCCCACGATCCGGCTTTCACCGTCGAGTCGTTGGCCATCACACAGACGCTTCGTCCGGCGACACGACCCGTGCCGGTGATTACGCCGTCCGCAGGCAGGTCACCGGCCAGCACATTCGCGAGCAGCGCGTCCTCTACGAAGGATCCTTGGTCGAGCAGGATGTCGAGCCGCGCGCGGCAGAACAGTTTGCCCTTCGCCTTCGCCGCTTCGTGGTACTTGGGCGCGCCACCGGCGCGAACCTGCTCTTCGAGCTTGTGCAGCTCGTCCTCGTCGTGATCGCTCATCGGAGCGAATGGTACAGCGCTACTCGCCGCGGTAGACGGGTGTCCGCTTCTCGCCGAAGGCCGCGAGTCCTTCGAGCCGGTCCTTCGTGTTCAGGATCGATTCGTACAGGTCGGTCTCCGATCGTAATGCGTCGTCGAGCGCAGCGTCGTGGCTCACCCGCAACGCTCGCTTCGCCGCCCGAACCGCGAGCGGCCCGTTGCTCGCGATGCGGGATGCGATCTCGCGCGCGTCGTCGAGCGTGCCGATCTTCTCGACCAAGCCGATCTCCGCCGCTTCTGTTGCGTCGAGCCGCCTGCCGGTGAAGATCATCTCTTTCGCTCGCCCCGGCCCGACGAGCCGCACCAACCGCGCGGTTCCGCCTCCTCCCGGGATGATCGCGAGCGTCGTCTCCGGTAAAGCCACCGTCGCCTGCTCGGCGATCACGCGCACGTCGCAGGCCAGCGCGAGCTCGAGTCCTCCACCGAGCGCATGGCCGTTGATGAACGCGATCACCGGCATGGGCAAGCGGTCGAGGGCGGAGATGGTCTCGCGGATCGTGCGCACGGTCTCTATCGCTTCGTCGGGCGTCATCTGCGAGCGCTCCTTGAGATCCGCGCCTGCGCAGAAGACCTTTCCACCGGCTCCGTTGATGATCACCGCGCGCGCCGTCTCGTCCGTGGAGAGCTCGGCGATCGCCGCCGAGAGGGCGGCGAGAAGCGCGCGAGAGAATGCATTCGAGTGATCGGGCCGGTTCAACGTCAGCGTGACGATGAAGCCGTCACGCGCGACGAGCAGCTCGTCAGTCATGCGTCGTCGCTTGCGTCGCCTTGATCCAGCGTGACGGCACCGGCTTTTGCAGCGCGTCCGCGACGATCGTCGCTGCATCCATCAGCGCCGGGAGCGACACGCCGGTGTCGATGCCCATCTCCGACAGCATGTATACGAGCTCGTCCGTTGCGACGTTGCCGGTCGCGCCGGGCGCGTACGGACAGCCGCCGAGCCCGCCGACCGACGCGTCGAACGTGGTGACGCCTTCGGTCAAGCCCGCCAGCGCGTTCGCGAGAGCGGTGCCTCTGGTGTCGTGCAGATGGAGTGCGATCTCGTCGAGCCTGCAGCCCGTCGAGACGAGCGCCCGCACGGTTTCGGCGACCTGCACCGGGTTGCCGAGCCCCACGGTGTCGCCGAGCGATACTTGATAGCACCCGAGATCAAGCAGCCGCCGGCCGACCTTCACCACCTGATCGATCTCGACATGTCCTTCGTACGGGCACCCGAACGCAGTCGACACATAGCCGCGCACGGGGACGTCGTCGCGAGCAGCGCGCGAAAAAACCTCGGCGTAACGCTCGAACGCTTCGTCGATCGTGCAGCCGATGTTCGCCTCGTTGTGCGATTCGGTTGCCGAAAGGAAGACGGCGATATCCGACAGCCCCGCCTCGCGCGCGCGTTCATACCCTTTCACGTTTGGGACCAGCGCGCTGTAGACGACGCCCGGGGCGCGCGTTATCGCCTTGCACACCTCGATCGCGTCGGCGAGCTGCGGGATGCGCGCGGGATTCACGAACGCCGTTACCTCGATGTGCTTCAAGCCCGATGTCGACAGGCGATCGATGAATGCAACCTTCGTCTTCGTGTCGACGAGCGCATCTTCGTTCTGGAGGCCGTCACGAGGCCCGACCTCGACGATCGTGACGGAATGAGGCAGCGGCTGCATCCGTCCATTATCGCGTGCGCGCGCGCTTGACGCCCCGCTGTAGGCTTGCGGCCCGTCGTTCCAGAGCTGGGGGCCATCCGATGCGTAATGCCGGTTATTTCCGCACGCCGACCGTCAACGGCGACGTCGTCATCTTCGTGAGCGAAGACGACCTCTGGTCGGTGCCGCTGGCCGGCGGGATCGCACGCCGCTTGACGGCCGGGCTCGGCGCCGTATCGCGGCCGGCCATCTCACCCGACGGCAAGCTGGTCGCGTTCACGTCCATGGAAGAAGGCCATGCAGAGGTATACGTGATGCCGGCCGCCGGCGGGCCTCCGAAACGTCTCACCTACATCGCATGCAACTCAACCGTCGTTGGATGGACGCCGCGCGGAGACATCGTTTTCCGTTCTGATCACCGGATGCCGTTCATGATGCGCCGCCAGGAGCTGTACCGGGTCTCACCCGGCGGCGGTGAGCCGAAGCCGATGAACCTCGGCGTGGCGCACGAGATATCGTTCGGCGCGCGCGACCGTGTCGTCCTCGGGCGGAACACGCTCGATCCGGCGACGTGGAAGCGGTATCGCGGAGGCCGCGTCGGACGACTGTGGGTCGACGCGCGCGGGAACGGCGCGTTCAAGAGGATCCTCGACGAGCTGAACGGGAACATCGCAAGCCCGATGTGGATCGGCGAGCGCATCTATTTCATCTCGGACCACCAGGGGATCGGCAACATCTATTCGGTGAAGCCGGATGGAAAGGACATCCGTCGTCACACCGACCACGGCGAGTACTACGCGCGCGCCGCGGCGAGCGATGGTCGGTCCGTCGCCTACGCGCACGCTGCGGATCTATGGGCTTTCGATGTGAAGGCCGGCGTCCCGGCGCGCATCGACGTTGAGTTCCCGAGCCCGAGGACGCAACGCAACCGGAAATTCGCCGAAGCCGCCGGGTACCTCCAGGGCTACGCACCGCATCCGGACGGCTCGTCGGTGGCCGTCGAAGCGCGCGGTCATGCTTTCACGATGCCGTTGTGGGACGGCGCCGTTCGCGACATCGGCGGCACGCAAGGGGTTCGATACCGGCTCGCGCAGTGGCTCGCCGACGGCAAGCGCGTCGTTTGCGTGAGCGACGAAGGCGGTGAGGAACGGATCGAGGTCTACGACGCGGATGGCGCGCGCACGAAGCGTTTCGACAAGCTCGACCTCGGACGGATCACCAGCATGGTCGCGAACCCGCGAACGGCGACGGTCGCAGTCGCGAACAACCGTGCCGAGCTGCACATCGTGGACGCAGATTCCGGCAAGGACGTGATCGTCGAGCGGAACGCGTTCGGGTTCACCGGCGACATAGCGTGGAGCCCCGATGGTTCCTGGCTCGCCTACGACTCACCGGCGTCGCCGCGAACACGTTCGATAAAGCTCGTCGATCCGGCGGGGAAGCCGCACGAGATCACCCGGCCAGATTTCAACGACTGGAGCGCGTCGTTCGATCCCGACGGCGCATACCTCTACTTCGTTTCCGCGCGGATCTTCGATCCGGTCTACGACGCTCATTTCTTCGAGGCGTCGTTCCCGCTCGGTACGAAGCCGTTCGTCGTCTCGTTGCGGAAGGACGCGCGCAACCCGTTCATCACGGAAGCGAAAGGGTTCGGCGAGCCGGACAAGGAAGACGAGAAAGCAGAAGAACCGAAGGGGAAGAAGGTTGCCGAGAAGTTCCGCGTCGATCTCGAAGGCATCGAGGATCGCGTGGCGGTCTTTCCTCTTCCCGAGAAGCGATACCGCCAGATCGCAGGCATCAAGGGCAAGGCCATCATCTTGTCGCTGCCGGTGCGCGGCTCGCTCGCACCCGACATCTGGACCAGTCCCGACGACGCAGGTGGGTCGATCGAGGTCTTCGATTTCGAGACGCAGCGCAGCGAGATGATCTTCGGCGGCGTCACGGACTTCACGGTTGCGCGCGACGGCTCGACGATGATCTACCGGACCGGCAACCACAGGCTGCGCGCGGTGAAGGCGGGAGAGAAGCCCGACGAGAAGTTCGAGAAGGATCCGCCGAGCCGCCGCAGCGGATGGATCGACCTCTCCCGCATCCGTGTTTCCGTCGAGCCGGGCGCCGAATGGGCACAGATGTTCCGCGAGGCCTGGCGACTGCAGCGCGAGACGTTCTGGACGACGAACATGTCCGGCGTCGATTGGAACGTCGTGTACGACCGCTACGTCCCGCTCGTAGAAAAGGTTGCGACGCGCGGCGAGTTCGCCGACCTGATCTGGGAGATGCAAGGCGAGCTCGGCACATCACACGCCTACGAGATGGGGGGCGATCACCGTCGTCCGCCGCAGTATCCGGTCGGGCAGCTCGGCGTTGAGCTTGCGTGGAACAAGCAAGCGTCCGCCTACCGCATCCGCCACATCGTCCGGGGTGATCCGTGGGACGAGAACGGAACGTCTCCGCTCACCCGCATCGGAGCGGGCGCCGCCGTCGGCGACACGATCCTCGCGATCAACGGGAAGCGGCTGTCGCTCGACGAGCCGCCCGCTGCCGCACTCGTCAATCAAGCCGGGCAGCACGTCGAGGTGACGCTCGGCGACAAACAGGGGAACCGACCCCGCACGGTTACGGTCAAGACGCTGCGCGATGAATGGGGCGCGCGCTATCGCGAGTGGGTGGAAGGGAATCGTGACGAAGTGCACCGCCGCACGAACGGCCGCGTCGGGTACATCCACATCCGCGACATGAGCCCGCCGGGGTACTCCGAGTTCCACCGGTATTTCCAATCCGAGCTGAACCGCGACGGTCTCGTCATCGACGTGCGGTACAACGGTGGCGGGCATTTCTCGGCCCTCGTCCTCGAGAAGCTCGCGCGCAAGCGGCTCGGGTACGACATCAAGCGCTGGGGCGTGCCCGAACCGTACCCCGCCGACTCGGTGATGGGTCCTCTCGTCTGCATCACGAACGAGAACGCGGGTTCGGACGGCGATATCTTCTCGCACAACTTCAAGCTGATGAAGCTCGGCCCGGTCGTAGGGCGGCGCACGTGGGGTGGCGTCGTCGGCATCTGGGTTCGCTACCCGCTCGCCGACAACGGCTTCACCACGCAACCGGAGTTCTCGTTCTGGTTCAAAGATGTCGGCTGGGGCGTCGAGAACTACGGCACGGATCCTGATCTAGACGTCGACATCGCACCGCAGGATTACGCGGAGGGACGCGACCCCCAGATGGAGGCGGCGCTTCGCTTGATCACGGACGAGCTGAAGAAGAACCCGCCGAAGTTGCCGGACTTCTCGAAGCGTCCGGTGTTGAAGCTGCCGAAACTTCCGAAGCGCTGACCTATGAAGCTCGGTTCCGTCGCGCGCGCACGACGCCGCCGACGTCACTGAGCAATGCGCCGAGCCACGCGCCCGCGAGCGCGATGAGGAAACGCAGCCCATTCGGCCCCAAGGTTGCCGCGATCGCTTGGGGGGAATAGCCGGCGATCTGTGGACCGACGAGCAGCCCAAAGATCGCGCCGGCGATGGCGCCACGCCATCCGGCCATAACCCACCCCCTTATCGACGAGTATCGGCAGGAAGCGGATCTTCCTTCACCGGTTCACGCGAAGGAGACGGCCTTCGCGCCTTTGGTCAGCTCTTCGACGACGACGGCTGCGCCGACGATCGATGCTCCGTTGTCGAGCATCTCTTCGTCGATGCCGCGCGGCTTCGTACACGCGCTGCACAGCCACACCTCACCTCCCGCACCGACGAACTCGTCGTACAGCGTCCCGAGCGGCGGAAGTCCGGTCGCGGCGATCCCGTCCCGGCCGCCTTTCGTTCCGATCCATGCGGCGTCGATCGTGCACAGCACCACCGCGCGCTGCCCCGACGCGGCCGCGATGTTCGCTGCAACGAACGGCAGTGTCGCCCGCTCGTGGTCATCTTTTCCGTGTGAGCAATTGAAGAAGATTGGCTCGGCCATCTGATCTCCTTTCGACGGCGCAACGGTACCGCGCGAAGCGAGAGAATCGCATCGAACGCCCCAGAGCCGTCGTGAGCGGCTGCACGACGGTTCCCGGCGTCTTACGCTCGGCGGGTGAAAGAGCGAGGGTCGGTTTCGGTCGAGGTAGCTGCGACGCTGCCGTTCGTCGCGATCGCGATGGCGCTCGTTGCCCAGATCGGCTTACTCGTCTCGGAGCAGCTCGCCGTGCAACACGCTGCACGTGAAGGCGCGCGCGTCGCCGCCGTCACGAACGACGACGCGGCAGCGCGCGACGCCGCTCTACGAGCAGGCGCGCTCGATCCCGCGCGCGCGACCATCGACATCACGCCGTCGACGCGCGCGGTGGGAGACCCGGTCACGGTTTCGATCACCTACACGCCGTTGACGTTTCCGTACGT
>JBHELL010000111.1:0-10611 GCA_046263075.1 Actinomycetota bacterium
GGGCATGGCCGGGCCAATCGGTGAAGGTGCTCGACGACGAGGGCAACGAGTGCACGCCTCACGAGCTCGGGATCGTGTACGCGAGCGGCGCGCGCTTCTCGTACAAAGGCGACGCCGCGAAGACCGAGGCCGCGTGGCGCGGTGACCTCTTCACCGTCGGCGACATGGGCTACCTCGACGACGACGGTTACCTGTTCCTGACCGACCGCGCGCACGACATGATCATCACGGGCGGGGCGAACGTCTCTCCGGCGGAGGTCGAAGCGGTGCTGTACCAGCACCCCGGCGTCGGCGACGTCACCGTGATCGGCATCCCCGACGACGGGTTCGGCGAGGCCGTCCATACCATCGTCGAGCCGCGCGCGCCGCTCGACCCCGAGCAGCTGATCGCGTTCGCGCGCGAACGTCTCGCGCATTACAAGTGCCCGCGCTCGGTCGAGCTCCTCGAGCACCTGCCGCGCGACGACAACGGCAAGGTTCGCAAGCGCGCGCTGCGCGATCGCTACTGGGCCGGTCGCGCGCGCAAGATCTGACGTAGCATCGCCGCCATGATCGACGCCGGCTTCCCTCGACAGCCCGCGCGCAAGGCATTGTTCGACGAGTACCGCGCGCGTGGATCGTGGGGCGCGCGCAGCTTCAACGACGTCCTCGCCGACGCATGCACCGGTCGCTTCAAAGACAATCGGTTCACGGTCGCGTCGCCGGACCGGCCGGCGTCGATGACCTTCCGCGAGATGCACGAGCGCGCGCAGC
Organism: Actinomycetota bacterium; assembly: GCA_046263075.1. Lineage (GTDB taxonomy): Bacteria > Actinomycetota > AC-67 > AC-67 > AC-67 > JBHELL01. The sequence goes on from JBHELL010000111.1 coordinate 754, forward strand.
ATCTCGCAGGTGCGCTGTACTCCCTCGGCCTCCGCAAAGGCGACGTCCTGGCGATGGAGATGCCGAACTGGATGGAAGCGTGCCTCGCGTACCTCGCCGCGACGGCGCTCGGCGTCGTCGTTACGCCGATCATCCACATCTACCAAGCGAAGGAGGTCGCGTTCATCCTGCGCCAGTCGCGTGCGAAGGTCTTCCTCGTGCCCGACAACTGGCGCGGCGTCGATTACCTCGCGATGCTCGACCAGATCCGCCCGGATCTCCCGGACTTGCAGGCGGTGATCGTCTGTGGCGAGAAGATCCCCGCCGGGGCGATCAGCTTCGGCGAGCTCGCCGCGCGCGCGACCTCCGACTTCCCCCGGCCGGATGTCTCACCCGACGAGCCGCACGTGCTCGCCTACACCTCGGGAACCACGAGCGACCCGAAGGGGGTCGTGCATTCCCACAACACCTTGCTCGCCGAGTGTCGTCAGACCGCGGCCTGCACGGGCGGCGACGAGCACGACGTGTTCCTGTGCCCGAACCCGATCGGCCACATCGCCGGGATCTTCAGCGCGCTCAACGCCCCGTTCCTTTACGGCTACTCCGAGCTCGTGCTGATGGACGGCTGGGATCCAACATGGGCGCTCGAGTTGATCCAGAAGCACCGCATCACGCGGACCGGCGGCGCGACGTTCTTCGCGGCGACGCTGCTCGACGCGCCCGGGTTCGCCGACGCCGACACGAGCTCGATGGAGTTCTTCGGGCTCGGCGGCGCAGGCGTCCCCCCGTCGATCGTCGAGCGGCTGCACTCGATCGGATGGCGCGCGCACCGCAGCTACGGATGCACCGAGCATCCGAGCATCACGATGGGCCGGCCGACCGACCCGCCGCAGAAGTGCGCGTACACGGACGGGCGCGCGCAGCCCGACGTCGAGATCCGGCTCGTCGACGACGACGGCCGCGAGACCGCCGAAGGTGAGATCATCACGCGTGGGCCCGACTAGTTCCTCGGATATATGGATCCGGCGATGGACGCAGACGCGTTCACCGACGACGGGTGGTTCCGTACCGGCGATATAGGACGCTTCGACGACGACGGCTACCTCACGATCACCGACCGCAAGAAGGACATCATCATCCGCGGCGGCGAGAACATCTCGGCGCGCGAGGTCGAAGAGATCCTGATGCGTCATCCGAAGGTGCAAGAAGCGGCAGTCACGGCCGTCGCGGACGAGCGATACGGGGAGCGCGTGTGCGCGTTCGTGTTGACGCGCGACGGAGCGACGTTGAACCTCGACGAGGTGCTCTCGCACTTCACGAAAGAAGGCGTCGCCAAACAGAAAACGCCGGAGCGGCTGGAATTGGTTGGGAGCTTCCCGCGAACGCTCAGCGGCAAGATCCAGAAGTACCTTCTGCGCCGCGGCATCGATCAGGGCTAGGAATCCTGTGTCGCTTCGCCGCACTCGTTCGTTTCGAAGGTCGTTTCCCTGCAAACATCACGGCACGATTCGGGAAAGGCTCCGAAGCGGCACCTAGGACCGGAACCATCCCTTCGGGTCCATGAGGCGAAGGGTTCGAATCTCCTCACGGCTCGGCGCATCGACCCGTTCGAGCGATCGAGCGACACGCAGATCCCACCCGCACCGCGCGACGCACTCGCGCGCTGCGGCATCGAGATCGGCGTCGAACACCGCCGTCAGCACGAGCTCGTCACCGTCCTTCCGATAGACGCCGAGCGTCGAGACCACCGTCTGCACGCGCGCGCCCGGACCCGTCACGTAGGGAACGCGCTCGACGAAGCGATCTGGCGACTGGGCGCAGATCACGAGCGACTCGGTCGCGTTCGTGATCACGTCGTTGGCGCCGCCCGACCCCATCAGCAGCAGCGCGCCGGGGATCTCGGTCGAGTTGATGTTGCCGGCGCGGTCGACCTGCGCGGCGCCTAGCGACCCGATCGAGCGTGCGCGCGCGCCTCCGATAAGCACGCCTAGCGTGTGGTCGATATCCGTCAGCATCGTGCATGTCGGGAAGTTGCGCTGGTTGAACAGGATCGGCTCGCCCGGTCGCGGCCAGTACCCGACGAGCCCCATCTCCGCGACGATGTCGACGAGCGTGCCCGCCTCCGCGAGGTCGTACGCCGCGAGCCACGCCGCGAGGTTGGCCATCCCGGCGCCTGCGAGCATCGTCCGGTACCCGTTCGCGCCGATCGACTCACGCAACGCGCGCGCCGCTGCGACGATCGCCCATTCGATGGCGTTCGGCTCGTCGTCGAGGTCGGCAGGCACCGTCAGCTCGTCGAGCCATTTCGACGGATCGGATCGTCGCTCTAGCCCGTCGAGCCGCGCGCGCCCCAGTCGCTCGACGTATGCCTCGTGCGTGCGCGGCTCGAGCACCCATTCCTTGATCCACGCATCCATCAGCGCCGGATCCTTGGCCGCGCTGCGGATGTCGACCCAGAACTCGTAGTCCTCGCCGTAGGCAGCCACGCCCTCGATCCCGGTGGGCAACAATCCACCGGGATGCGCGCCGAAGGGCGCTTCCACAACGGCAGAAACCGCCGACGCCGGCAGGCGCGTCATGTGCGCGTGCGCGCGAACGAACGCTTCGTCGACGAGCCGATCGACGGTGACGATCACCCCCCGCCGAGCCGCAAGCGCTCCATGCACGTCCTCGAACAGCGGCGGCGAGAACAGCACGTTGCCGCGCTCGTCGGCGGCGGGCGCGTGGAAGATCGAAACGTCGGGGACGAGCGGAGGGATCAACGCGGTGGCGCCGTCGAGAAGCGACACCCCCTCGTTCGCCTCCATCGACGAGCCGACAAGTGACCGCGTGGTCGCTTTGGACAGGCCGCGCGCCCCGGCGGCGAGCCGCTGCACGTAGGTGAGGATCGACCACTGCTCTATGGGGAACCCGGCGCTCCATGCGCGCGCATAGACACCGTTCGGACCGGGGGTCCAATAGGAGTCGCCGGCCCATGACGTGACGAGCTTGGCCGCCAAACCGGCGTGTATCAAAGGGGAGATGGGAGACGACGCAGCAACGGCGAGCAGCGTGAAGCGCGGATCGGAGCCGTAGAACGCGCGGATCAGCTCCCAGAAGGCGGCGCTGCCTCGGGCGTGCGTGAGCCCGAGGTGGATCGCATCCCCCGGTTGCACGTGCGCGCGCACGGCGTCGGCGAGCGAAGCAACCTTCGAGCCGCGCGCCTCCGGCACGGCGAATCGGCGCTCGGCCCAGTCCCGCAATCCTTTGTCCACGTCAAGAGACTAATGCGATTGAGATTGACACCGGCATTTCTGGGGAATGTCCCATCCGTCCATTCAAGAGCGGGGAGAGCGATGAGCAGCAAGCGCCTTCTTGTCATCCCGATCATCGTTTCGATGATCGCGGTCGTAACGGGCACCGGCGTCTGGCAAGCGTCGGCTGCTGCTGTGCCGGGGGTGGACAACCACGGGACCATCAAGATCTCGTCGGTCGATGATCCGCCCGACCCGAGCAACGATCCGCACCCGGGCTGTCCTTTCCGGGTCGACTTCTTCGGGTTCAAGGCGGGGACCTACGACATCACCATCACGGGATGGCCCCCGACAGGTGGAGGGGTATTGAAGACGGACGTCATCACGATCCCGACCACCACCCACGGCAACACCTTCCAAGTGTCGCGCACGTACGATCTGAGCGCCGCGCTCGCCGATATCACGCCGGCGAACCAGGGCTACCACGTACGGCTCGACGCGAAGCGCCGGGGCACTCCCGGCAACGGCTCGAAGACGAAGGTCTTCTGGCTCACCTGCCCGGCCGGGGCGACGCCGACGCCCTCGGTCACGCCGACGGTGTCGGTGTCTCCAACGGGGACCGTCACCACCCCCACGCCATCGGTCACGCCGACGGTGAGTGCGTCGGGAGGCCCGGCGGTTCTTGGGACCACGACGACTCGTTCGCCGCGCTCGACACAGGTCCTCGGTCTGCGAGTGACCAGAGGCCTCGCGAACACGGGATCGCCGACCCAAACCGTTGCCGCGTTCGGGGCACTGTTCGTGCTCCTCGGCCTCTGTCTTTCTCGTAGCGGAAGGAAGCGGCGGCTCGAGGTGTAGCAGGAAATTCGCGTTCCGCGGAGAAGAGCCCGCCAGCGGTAAGAGCGCAGCGGGCTCTTCCCGTGCGGGGAGGAACGATGGGCAGGGGGAGACGCATATCCGTTCGGGTCGCGATGACCCTCGCGGCATCTTCGATCGCGATTCTGTGTGCTGCACCGGCCGGCGCGAAGCACGACACGACTCCGGCGCCGCAGAGCACGAACGGGAACGGCGCAACATCCAACGCAGGCACCACAAAGATCGCGAAGCCGAGCTCCGACTTCGCGCCCAACAACGAACCGAAGCCGGGTTGCGTCTTGCGCGTCGACTTCTATGGGTTCCGCGCAGGAACGCTCGACGTCACGATCAACGTGATCCCGCCGACGGGACGCGGCATCCTCGCGACAGACACCGTCGTCATCCCGGAAACGGGGCACGGCAAGACGTATCAGACGTCGCGCACGTACGACTTGTTGGATGAGCTCGCTGCGTATGGAGACCCCGCCGGCGGATATCACCTCAAGCTCGACGCGAAGCGCGAGGGGTCGCACGGCAACGGCGCGAAGCACAAGGTGCTCTGGATGCGGTGCCAACCCGGATCGCAACCGACATCGACGCCGACCCCGAGCTCCGGCACGTTCACATTGCAAGGGTTCCACGGTCCTGCTCCGGCACCGACTCCGGCGCGGGCTTCGGCTTTCAGTACGCCGAGCCGCGTCCGCGTGCTCGGCATGTCCTCGCGACCGACCACCGAAGTCACGTTCAGCGGACAGACGAGCGGCCTCGCACAAACCGGTGCCGCACTGCTCTGGCTCCTGAAATGGGGCTTCGTGGTCGTGGCAGCAGGCGCGCTCGCGCTCGGCGTCTCGAAGCGTCTGTCTACGCAGTAACCGGCGCGCAGGCGCCTATCATTGCGCGCGTGACGCAGAAGGGATCGGGTCGCAACATGCTCGAGCAGCCGCGCGCGCTCGGCGAGCAGGGGGAGAAGACGCGCGCGCGCCTCATGGAAGCCGCGGCGAAGGTGTTCCGCGAACGCGGGTACTCGGGCACGCGCGTCGACGACATCACCCAGAGCGCCGGGACGAGCCACGGCGCGTTCTATCTCTACTTCGCGAACAAGCAGGACGTCCTCGAAGCGCTCGCCGTCGAGACCGCGGACGAGATGTACGCCCTCGCCGGCCGGCTCGAAGGGATCTCGCACGGCGAAGACGGCTACGACCAGCTGCGCGCGTGGATCGACGCGTTCGTCGATTCCTACGAACGGCATCTGCCGGTGGTGAATGCGTGGATCGCCGCCGAGTCGGAGGACACGCGCTTCGACCGGCTCGGCCGCGAGGTGCTCTCGAAGTTCGCCGGCCGCATCTCGACGACGATCGAGCGCGCGGTGGACGACGGCTTGCGCCATCCGGTCCATCCGGGAACCGCCGCGGTCGCGCTCGTCGCGATGCTCGAGCGGCTTTCGTACTTCTGGCTCGTCCGCGGGGCCGAGTTCAGGCGCTACACCGTCGTCGATACGGTCGCCGCGATCTGGTACGAGTCGATCTTCGGCCAGCGCGCGCGCTGAGCCCCAGACACGCGCTAAGCCATCCTTCGGTTGGTGTGTCGGTTCGGCAGGGATGACGTGCATAACTGACACGTCAACGCGCGCGCGAGGCTCGGCGTCTATCGGCCTTTGAACTCCGGCGCGCGCTTCTCGGCGAACGCGCGCACCCCCTCCTTGAAGTCTTCCGACGTCGAGTTCAGGGCTTGCAGACTCGCCTCTTCGTCGAGCGCGGCCGCGAGATCGGTCAGCACTGCCTGGTTCAGCAAGCGCTGCGAGAAGCCGAGCGCACGCGTCGCGCTCGACGCCAGCCTTTCCGCCCACTCGCGCGTCGCGCTCTGGAGCTCCCCATCCGGCACGACCTTGTTGATCAACCCGGCGTCGAGGGCATCGCGCGCGCCGAGCGGCTCGGCGAAGAACACCAGCTCCTTCGCCTTCGCCAACCCGACGAGCCGCGGCAAGATCCAGCCACCGCCGGAATCGACGGCGAGGCCACGCTTCGCGAAGATCTCGATGATGCGCGCGGATTCCGCCGCGATGACGAGGTCGCAGAACAGCGCCAGCTGCGCTCCGCCGCCGGCGGCCGTTCCGTTGAGCGACGCGATCACCGGCTTGTCGAGCTCCCAGATCGTCGTGACGACGCGCTGCATCCCCCGCTTCATCGCTTCTTTCACCTGACGCAGATCGGGCGCGCGCTTCTCGCCTGCGCTCGCGTCCTTCGTGACGCCGCTGCGCCCCAGCTCGACGCCGGAGCAGAACGCGTCGCCGGCGCCGGTGATAACGACGCAACGGATCTCGTCGTTCTCGCGCGCTTCCTGAAGGGCGGCAAGCAGCTCGTCGCGGAGCTCGGGCGTGATCGCGTTCTTGCGCTCCGGACGGTTGAGCGTCAGCGTGCGCACGCCGTTCGTGTCATCGATGAGGAGGATGTTGCTCATTGGATGCCTTTCCCGCGCTCGCCGGCTTCCATCAATCGCTTGATCTCTTTCACTTCTTGCGGCACCGAGTCGCGCAGCCACCATCCGAAGGCCATCTCGATCGCCCGGCCTATCGGGCCGAACGCCATCTCGATCTCTTCGTAGTGATGGATCTTCACGCCGCCGCCGACCTGCTCGAAGCGGAAGCCCGCGTTGAGCGATTTCAACGTTCCGTGGACGAGCGTCACGTACAGCTCCTTCTTGTCGGGCGTCCAGCGGTAGCGCGTCACGACCGATCCTTTGAGGCCGAAGAACTTGCCTTCCTCGAGACCGATCATCCCGTCCGGTGTGTCCGCGAGCTTCGTCACCCAGATGATCTTCGTGTCGGCCTTCGTGTACTGACTCGGATCGAGCACGAAGTCGAATACATCGTTGAGCGTCACGCCTTGGATGACTTCTGTTCCCTCTCCACGGATCATCGCCGGGCCTCCTGTGTTCCGGGTGCCCGAGGCTATACTCGGCGCGCCTGAAGGAGCCAACGTGGACTTCGACCTCAACGACGAACAGCGCGAGCTGCGTGATACGGCTCGGCGATTCTTGGAACGCGAAGCGCCGATCGCGTACGCGCGCGCGATGATGGACGACGAGCGGGGCTACCGCGACGACGTCTGGAAACAGGTCGCGGAGATGGGTTGGCTCGAGCTCGGGCTCCCCGGAGCGCACGGCGGCTTCGGGTTCATCGCGCTCGCGATCATCTTGATCGAGATGGGCCGCGTCGTGTTCCCCGGGCCGTTCCAGTCGTCGGTGCTCGCAGCGCTCGCGATCGCGGAGTTCGGATCCGACGAGCAGCGCGCGAAGTACCTGCCGCGTGTAACGGCGGGCGATGTGATCGCGACATTCGCGCACGAAGGTCGCGTCGACGTGGAGGGCTCGACGTTGAAGGGAACGCGGAAGTTCGTCACCGACGGGCACATCGCCGAGCTGGTCGTCACGCCGGCGCACCTCTCGGGGGACGACGCGTGGCTCGTCATCGCCGAGCCGGTGCGCCGCGACCCGACGACGTTGATCGACTCGACCACCAAGGTCGCCGACCTCAGCTTCGACGGGGCTGCCTTCGAGCGGCTCGGGGCTACCACGCGCGCCGATATCCACTGGGTCCTGCGTCATGGAGCGGTGATGCAATCCGCCGTGATGCTCGGTGCATCGGAGCGCGTGCTCGAGCTATCCACGGAGTACGCGAAGCAGCGCGTGCAGTTCGGCAAACCGATCGGCTCGTTCCAAGCGATCAAGCATCGCGCGGCGGACATGCTGGTAGACGTCGAGTCGATGCGGAACGCGGTCTATTACGCGGCATGGGCGCTTGAGCGCGCGCACCCCGACGCAGCGCTCGGGGCGTCGATGGCGAAGGCGTGCGCGTCTGATGCGGCGCCACGCGTCGCGGCGGGCGGCATCCAGATCCACGGTGGGATCGGGTTCACGTGGGAAGCGGACCTGCACCTGTACTTCAAGCGGGCGACGGCGGCAGCGGCGCTGTTCCGCGACGCGGTGTTCCACCGCGAAGTCATCGCCGGCATCCTGCGCGCGCGCGCGGCGGGTTAGCGATGGGCTCCCAAACCCGACGTTAGACGGTAACGCAGTTCGACTGACCCGACGCACGTCCGCAAGGCCTGTAAGCGCGCGGCGCCGCAATCGTCAACCGAGCGAAGAAGACCGCGGTGCGAGCGCGCGCGGCAGGTCCGACGCGTGCACGACGGTCAGCCGTTTCGTCGCGCGCGTGAGCGCAACGTAGAGCGCGCGCAGCCCTTGCGCGTGCTCGCCGACGAGCCGTGAAGGCTCGACGAGCACCACCGAATCGAACTCCAATCCTTTCACCGTGTCCGCGTCTGCAAGCGTTATCCCCGCGACGAGCCGCGCGTTCGGGTCTTCGGACGACACCACGGGGACCGACAGCTCGTCCCCCAATTCCGAGAGAAGCGCGCGCGGCCCGATCACGGCGACCGTTCCACCTTCGATCGCGTCGAGCTCGGCACGCGCCGCGCGCGCGACGGTTGCGATGACGTCGTCCGTCCTCACGAATGCCGGCTCGGCGCCGGATTCACGGACCGCGTTGGCCGGACGCAAGCCCGGAGCCGTCGACAGGCGCACGCGTTCCGCGAGCCTCATGATCTCGGCGGGCGTTCTGTAGTTGATCGTCAGCTCGCGGCGTTCCCATCCGAAGCGCGGCTTGAGGTGCCGCACGATGTCGTCCCACGACGACGGCGTCCACGAACCGACCGACTGCGCCAGATCGCCCACGACCGTCATCCAGCCGGAGCGCGACCTGCGCGCGATCATCCGCAGCGCCATCGGCGAGAGATCTTGCACCTCGTCGACGAGGATGTGCCCGTACGTCTGCAGCTCGTCGGTCTCGTCGTCGTCGCGGAGTTTCGCGCGCCGTCGCACCGCGCCGGTTCGCACGAGCAGCTCGTCGAGCAGGGGGATGTCCCCGTGCGTCCATCCGGAGCCCGGTTCCCGGAACAGCGTCACGCGCTCCGCGGGCTTCAGCATGCGTCCGGCGACCGACTCGAGCAGCTCGGGCGACGACCACAAGTCCTCGAGCACCCGCGCCGGTGTCAACGAGGGCCACATCCGGTCGAGCATCGCAACGAGCGCAGCGTCGGTCCGCAGCTCGCGCGCGACCTCCTTGCGATCGATCGTCACCGGCAACATCGCGTCGATCTTGCGCTCGGCGCGCAGGTAGGCGTTCAACAGATCCTTCGTCAAGATCACGTGCAGCATCGCGCGCCGGCGGTTGTGCGACTTGCGGTTCCGCTTCGCGATCCGCACAAGCGCTGCGAGCCGCGCGCGCGACACGCGGAGCTTGTGCCCCTCGTACTTCACGACCAGATCGTGGTCGGGCGCGCGCTGGTAGGAGGTCAAAACCCGGCCGATCACGCGCGCCATGCGCGGGTCGCCCTTGAGGCGAGCCGCGATCGGCGTGTCGACCGCCGTCACCGTCACGTCGGGGATCAGGCTCTCGATCGTCACGAGATCGGCGCCGGTCTCGCCGAGCGCCGGCAACACCTGATCGATGTAGTGAAGGAACAACCGGTTCGGCCCGACGATCAGCACACCCTGACGCTCGAGGCGCGCGCGGTGCGTGAAGAGGAGGTACGCGGCCCGGTGCAACGCGACCGCCGTCTTGCCAGTGCCGGGCGCGCCCTGCACGACGAGCACGCCGGCCATCGGCGCGCGGATGACTTCGTCCTGCTCGCCTTGGATCGTGGCGACGATGTCGCGCATCGTGCCGGTGCGGCTGCGCTCGAGCGCGGCGAGCAGCGCACCCTCGCCCGCGAGTGCGGTGCCTTCGGGGAGG
>JBHELL010000112.1:0-4640 GCA_046263075.1 Actinomycetota bacterium
GCCGGCGCCGACGACCACGAGCCGCACGCCAGCGTCGGCGAGGCGCGGGAGCGCACGGATCAGCACGTCGTTGCCTTTCCGTTTGACCAGCCGGGCGACATTGACGATCACGGGAGCGTCGCCGAGCGCGTGGCGCGCGCGCAGCGGCTCGGCGTCGATCCCCGGATGGAAGGCCGCCTGGTCGATCCCGGGCCTCAGCAGCTCGATGTCTCGGCGCACCGCGCGCTGCTGGATCGCGCGAGACCATTCCGATACGGCGGTGACGAGCGATGCGCCTCGCGCGACGCGCGCGTACAGCGCGCGCGCCACCGGCGCGCCACACATGACGGGCTCGACGCCGTGGGTCCATCCCGCGTAGGGCAGCCCCGTCGCGTTCGTTATCGCCCGTCCCATCGCCCCGAGCGGGTACAGCGCTCCGAACACGATGAGGTCGGGGCGTTCGGCGCGCGCGATCTCGATCGCGCGCGCAGTCGCGTCGCGGCTCGCCCGCAGCGTTGTCGATCGCCACCGGATGACTCGGTGGGGGTAGGTCTCGTCGAAAGCGCGCGCGCCTTCCCAATCGGCCGCGAACACGACGGCTTCCGGCAGCCTGCGCACGATCTGGTCGACGTACTCGTTGATGCCGCCGACCCGCGGCGAGAAGTCGTTGGTGATGACGAGGATCTTCAACACACGATCTCTTGGCGCGCGCGCGCCATGCGCCACTCGGCGTCGAGCCCCATTTGGATGCGTTCCAGCGTGGTGGGGTGCGTGTACGAGAACCACCGGACGACCGCGTTCGGATGCAGGTCCGACAGGCCCGATCGCGCCAGACGAACCTGCAGATCGATCGCGGAGCCGGGGCAACCGGTCGACGCGATCGCGACACGATCCGCGCTCGCCTCGACGCGACGCGATTCCAAGTTGACGAGCGGCGAGACCACGAGAGTGGTTGCGACGAGCACGAAGGCCGCGAACGGGATCACGCGAGGGTCGCCCGCGACGTCGGTTCCCGAGAAACGGCGGCTCCTCTTCAGCAACCACGCGAGGACGAACACCCCGAGCGCGGCGCCGGCCATCCCTTCGAGCGTGCCGTGCAGAACATCGTGATGCTTCACGTGCCCGAGCTCGTGCGCGACGACGACGACGAGCTGACAACCGAGGTCGCCGCGCAGCAACGTGTCGTAGAGAACGACGCGGCGGCTCGGGCCGAGCCCGGTCACGTATGCATTCAGCGTTGAGGTTCTCCTGCTCGCGTCCGAGACCACCACGTCGTGCACCGCGACACCTTCCGCGCGCGCGACCGCGAGGACCTGCTCCGCGGTGGCGGGGGGTGCCGGCGTGAACCGGTTGAACGCGGGGTCGTAGACGACCGGCACGAGGTACACGAGCAAGAACGTGACCACCGCCGCGACGGCGGCGACGATGACCGGCCACGTGCGTGGGGCTCGGCGAGCGATCCCCACCGTTATGAAGACGAGGACGAAACCCAGGATCATGGCGAAGCCGAGTGCCTTCAACCAGTCGACGAGGAAGCTCGGCGTTGCATCGGTCGCGAGGCCGAACGCCTTGTCGTGCGCGTGCGAGGCGATCGCGAACGGAAGCGTGGCGATGGGGGGAACGACCACGACGACCGCGGTGAGAAGCAGCGTCGCGCGTTTCCAGCGGTCTCGCGCCGCCCTCATCCCCCATCCGCCGAGCCGCTTCCCGTACACGAGCCCGAGCAACCCCACGACGAGCACGTCGACCGCGAGCGCGCCGTACCCGAGGGCGTTCGATAGCCCGTTGTACGCGTCCGCGCGCGCGAGATCCTTAGGGGTGAAATAGTCGCCGAGCCGTGCGCGCGGCGGCTGCGAGCGCGCGCGCAATGCCGTTTCGTCGACGCGAGGCTTCGTCGCGGACGGACACAACGACGCCGCACCGGCAGGAGTCGGATGCAGCACGACGATGACGGCGATCACGCCGAGCGCGATACGCTCCGCGCGTGGAAGACGCTCGCGAGTCGAAACCGCAGAAGGCTCCACCGGTGTGCCCCTCGTGCGGGGCGGAGATGCGGTTCGACGGCGGCCGACAGGTCCACGACCTGTGGGCGGAGCGCTTCGTGTGCCCGTCATGCGGGCGTGAAACCTATCGCTCGTTCGGTCGCGGAAGCGTGTAGCCCTTCGATCAGCGGGACCGGCGCCGTGGTTTCTTGCTTGTCCGGCGCGCGGGCTTCTTGCGCGCGGTTCGTTTCGCGGTCTTGCGCGCGGTTCGTTTCGCGGTCTTGCGCGCAGGCTTGCGCGCGGTTCGTTTCGCGGTCTTGCGCGCAGGCTTGCGCGCGGTTCGTTTCGCGGTCTTGCGCGCGGGCTTGCGCGCGGTTCGTTTCGCGGTCTTGCGCGCGGGCTTCTTGCGTGTCGAGGCCTTCCGCGCGCGCGCAGGTTTGCGTGACGTCCGGTTCGGCGCTTCGTCGCGGACAACGGGGCGCGCGCCTTCGGCAACCCAGCCGATATCGAGCGCCGCCTTATTCGTCGCAGTCAACTCGCGCGTGCGAGGGTCGAACATCCACACAGCCTTATGTGACCGGCCTCGGTACGGAAACGTCAGCGTGATCTGCCACGGTTGTCCCTCGCGCCTGGTTGCCGACCATGCGCGCGCGAGCTCGTCGTCACTCAATCGGATGCGGCGTTGCGCGAGGTTCCGGTCAACCGCTTCGCCGAGCGGAAGCCCGGACACGCCGCGGCGCGCTTTCTCGATGGAGAGCCCTTGCGCCTCGCGAACGATGCCGTCTATCTCGTAAAGCACGGGAGGGTAGAACTGCTCGATGTAGCCTTCGTCGACGCCTGTCGCACGCGCAACCTGCCTGATGCTCTGCCCCGCGCGCAGCATCCGCTGCAGCTCGCGCGGCGCGACGCGCGGTGGTTCGACGGCGGTAGGCAAGGCCTTCGACGTGGGCTGCCGTGGCTCGTTGTCGCGGTTGCGATCGAAGGCTCCCTGAAGAACGGTGATCAGCCTGCCGTCGATGGGCAGCACGTGAGAGCCCTTACGTCCTTTCGGCTTGTTGCTAAGGACCAGGGCGTCGTTCTCGGGCGTGGCACCGACCACGCGCAACTTGATCACGGGAAACCCCCTTCGCCCGCGCATACTCCCATGCCCGCTCAACCCGGGCAAGGACCGCGGTTTCGACGAGGGTGCCGGCCGCTGGCACCCCTCGCCGCTCCTGGGGGAGAGCCCTATCCGGTGCGCCGATCGAGCCGAACCTTCGGCAGCAGACCGCCGTCGCGCAGCGAGCGCAGCGCGCGCTCCTCTTCGACGTCGAAGACGATCGCGCCTTCGGGCCGGTCGATGATGAACGCAACGAGACAATCGTCGCGGTGCGCCTGATCACCTTCGAGACAGCGTTGGCAGTCGATCACGAGTGCGGGCATCGGCTCGTCCTTCCGCTCGGTCATGCACCAACCATAGATGGGGGGTGTGACACGAACCTGACCTGCGGAAACGGTTAGATCGCACCGCGCGCGCGCAGCCCGGCGATGTCATCACCGGAATATCCGGCCTCTCGGAGGACAAGATCGGTGTGCTCGCCGAACCCGGGGGCCGGACGCGCGGGACCGGCGTCGACATCTCCGAACCGCAATGGGTTGCCGATCTCCGGCACTGGCCCGTTCGGAAGCGGCACGTCGATCACCATGTTCCGTGCGCGTACCTGCGGGTCGTCGAACGCTTCGCGCATGTCGTTCACCGGTCCGAAGCACGCATCGAGCCGTTCCAGGAGCGCACACCATTCGTCGCGTGTGCGGCTCGACAACGTTTGGGAGACGCGCGCGATCATCTCCGGCTGCGCGTCGACGTCGAACTGCTTCTCGATCAGATCTTCGAGGCCCATCGCGTTGCAGAACACAACCCAGAATTGCGGCTCGAGCGCGCCGAGCGTCGCCCACTTCCCGTCCCCGCACCGGTAGACGTGGTAACACGCGAATTCTCCGCTGAGCCGCATGACCCCCCGTCGCGGGGTGATCCCCGTCATCGCGTAGGCCGCTGCGTGGATCGACAGCCAGCTCATGGCGCCGTCCATCATCGAGATGTCGACGAACCGGCCGCGGCCGGTGCGCGCGCGCTCGGCGACTGCGGCGAGGATCCCGATCGCGGCCATCGACGCTCCCCCGCCGATGTCGGCGATCTGCACCCCCGGATCGACTGGGGGCCGATCCGGCGACTCGCCGATGATGTCGAGCACGCCTGCGTACCCCAAGTAGTTGATGTCGTGGCCTGCGCGCTGCGCGTACGGACCGTCCTGACCGTAGCCGGTGATCGCGCAGTAGACGAGCCTCGGATTCTCGCTCGATAAGGCCGCAAAGCCGCAGCCGAGCCGGTCCATCACACCCGGCCGGAACGACTCGACGAGGACGTCGTAGTCGCGGAGGAGCCGCTTCAAGACCGACACGCCCTCCGCGCTCTTGAGGTTCAGCGTCATCGAACGCTTGCCGCGGTTCAGCGCGAGATGACCGGCCGCGACGCCGTCCTTCATCGGCGGCATCCAGCGGATGTAGTCGCCTTTCCCGGGCTCCTCGACCTTGAGAACGTCGGCTCCCATGTCGGCGAAGAGCAACGTGGCGAATCCACCCGGCAGCAAGCGTGACAGGTCGAGGACCTTCAGCCCGTCGAGCGGCCTACTCACCGGACAA
>JBHELL010000113.1:0-18621 GCA_046263075.1 Actinomycetota bacterium
CGACGAAGTCCTGATCGTCGAGTTGAAAGGCGACGGTCATCACCGACCCCTTCGGACCGGGTCCTGCGTCCCCATAACGCGTCACGTTGACGACTTTGGAATTCCGGAAGACCGAGGTGTAGTGGTTCGCCGCTTCTTCAGCGCGGCCGTCGAACCAAAGGAACGGCGTGATCTTCTGCATCCTCGTCTCCCTGCGTTGGGATCGCCTCGTCTATGACGACGGAGCCGGGGAAGGATCATCGCAGGCCGGAGTGATCGGCGGCGAGATCCGGAAGGAAATCGCGAGGTTCGGTCGAACCCTGCGGCAGGAGGGATACCCCGATGAAGAAAGCCATGCTTCTTTTCGCCTTGCTATCGATGGCGGTCGGCAGCCGCGCGTTCGCCGTCAGCGACGGCAACTACAGCTACGCCGCGATGCATTGCTCGGGTCATGCGAGCAACTCGGCAGAAGGTTGGTACACCGAGGAAGGCTGTCACACGCTGTCCGTGACGGTGGGCGACTCCGGCGGCCACGAATACTTCGGCGTCGGCTACGACCACACACCTGAAGGAGCGAAAGGCCTCGTGCCGTTCCGTGCGCCCGGCTACGCATTCGGCGCCAACCTGCAGCGCGCGGACGTCTGGACCGACACGGGCGACGGGTGCAACCGCACGGTCGTCCACTTCACGGACGATCAAGGCACCGCATCTCCATCGACGAGCAAGGATGCGTGCCCGTGGATGGACCCGAACGCACCCAACTACTGGCCGCAGTTCGAGGCAGTACCCGATCCCGCGTCGGGTATCAAGATCTACTTCGGGGACGATGACAACTCCGACGGCGGCGAGCACGACTCGTCGCCGTACGTGCAGAACGGCGCCAGCGACGGCGGCGGCGCGCATTTCGAGCTGAGCCCGAGTCAGGTGAGCGACTGGGTCGCGGGCGTCATGACCGCAGATCCGACGTTCGTGCTCCGTCACCCGCTTCCGGCGGGCGACGCCGGCCTCGGCTTCTGCGCGGACGGTATCTGCTTCAGCATGCAGACGCAGCGTCGCGTGGTGTACCAAGGCGGCGGAGACGGCGAACGCGATGCCGCGAACTACGACGGTGTGACGTGGGATCCGTCCCGTTGCTCCGGTGCGACCGGAAGCGACGATGCCGCGCACTGCGGGGGCCACGACCTCTCGTGGTGGAACGATCAGGTCGGCACGGTCTACGCCGAGCCGGGCGTCCAGATCTACGAGGATCCGGACCCAGAAGGTTCACCGATCGGTCCCTACCCGCTGTGGGGGATCTACGTCGGAACGTGCGGCGTGATCGCGCAAGGACCGATGGCGTTCCCGGCGTCGCCGTACACGAACAGCGCAGGACAGCTGGTCCTCACCGACCGCGCATTGACGGGCGGCGCGATCGGCTGCTGATCGCGCGCATCACGTGAGAGACAGCGGCGCCGGCCCTTCGGGCCGGCGCCGCGCGCGTAACGACTACGGCAGCGTGTCGCCGTAGATGTCTTGGTCGAGCCCTCCGTCATGCGGGCACTGGTCGCCGCTCCACGAGGCGCTCGACGACGAGTAGGTCCGGCATTGCACGACGTCGGCGCCGTCGGCGTCGGAGTCCGTCGCACCCTCGCGCGGGTCGAGCCCGCCGACGGTGTTCCGCCAATCGGTCCACGCGCCGAAGGCCCAATCACCGTGCGACGTGATCCCGAGGTAATCGCCCGCGAAGGGAACCGTGCGGTTGGAGAACTGCTCGTAGTTCGGGTTCGACATCACATCCGTGATCTTCGTGATATCGGTCCACGACGAGCCGAAGTCCGTCGACTTCGCCGCGTACACATCCACCGCCGGATGCACGCTGCCGTCCGCGTCGTTCCCCGGCGGCAACTGAACCGAGTAGCTCGGATCGTTCCGGGTGTCCCACCACAACACGTGCAACGTCCCGGCATCGACGCCGATCGTCGCGCGAACCTGATGGCCAACAGCTTGGTCGTCGATCAATGCCGGCGCCGTCCGTGCTCCGGTGGCGCCGTTCAGGCGCGAGAACCAGACGCCATCCTGCGCGACCTTCCCCGGCTCGTCGGCGTTGAAGTACGACGTTGTCGAGTCGACGATCGTTCCGGGTTTGCTTCCGTCGAACGCCGCATACACGTACTCATGCTGCGTATCGGTCTGATCGGATGCGGTGATGACCGTCTCCTCCGTGCGCGGGAACGTGAACCCGGCGTTGCAGTGCGCATCGAAGTCACCGCAGTCGCGCGCAAGAGACCCCGACGACCGCGACACGCTCTCTCCGGCGCTGTCGTCGCGCGCGGATTGCGCTGGGATCGGCTGCGGGTCGGCGACGTCGCTCGCCGACCAGCCACGGTACGCGACGAGCTGCTGCGACTTGCCGAACGTCGCACCACAGTTCGCCGACTTCGCGTAGCGGATCTGATTCACCTGGTGCCCGCGGTTCGACTCGTACGTGTGATACGTCACATACACATGGCCGTTGCCGGTGATGTTGATCGACGGATCCTGAACGTCGTGCTCGTTCGGCGTCAGGTTCGCAGCATTCGACCACGTGACCCCCTGATCGAGTGAGCGGACGAAGTAGATACTGACGTCGCCGTTCCCCGAGAAGCGCGACCATGCGAAATACACCGCGTCGTTGCACGTGCCTGTTCGATCCGCGTTGAGCGCAGTCTTGTCGTTGAACTTGCCGAGCAGGTTCGGAGCCGACGAGCCTTTGGCAACGACGGTCGTTCCGAGATAGCGAAGGCCGTCCTTCGAGAAGTCGGTCGCACCTGCGCCGTCGGGGTTGTCGAATCGCGCGACCCACTGGTCGCCGAACGTCTTCGTCCCCGAGCTCGACGATTCAGAACCCATGTAGAGACGCCCGTGCGAATCCCACGCCGCAACGGGATCGCCTGCCGAGTCGGTGCGCAGGTCAGACAGCTGCCCGTATGGTGATGTGTCGTCCGGGTAGCCGGGGACGAGCGAGCTGTCGAACCGGCCTCCTCCATCCGTCGATCGGTAATAGCCGAGCCAGATCGGCCCGCTGGCGGCGAGGCTCGACGGGAAACCGTGATACACGCCGCAGTAATCGTTCGACGAGCCGACGATGACGCTCGGGTCTCGCGGGTCGGCCGCGAGGTACGGTTCGTTCTGACGGCCGCGCGCGCGCGAACATTCGGTGAGCGTGTCGTCGGTGTACGCGTTGCCGGTCGCAAGCGTATACAAGCTCACGTACGACGTATCGTCGTGGGTCAACCGAACGTCGGTACCGGGTGTCGACGCGAAGGCAGCAGCGCCGAGAAGAACGACGAACGCTGCGACCGCAGCGACGAGCGAGAACAGTCGCGACCTCATGGAGCCCCTCTCCCTGGACGTGTCAGAGACTTTGATGCATGTTCGGCGCGAAACTCAAGGGGCAAACCTAGGATCTCCGAGGAGACACACCTTCTTCATCGACGCAATAGGGACGGAGCCGGCGAATCCTTGAGGACGATCTCACTCATGCCCGGGTAGCGCAACGTGAGGGTGCCGCGCGCGCCCGCAACGTCGAACGTCCACGCCCCGGCGTAGGTCTCGCCGCAGCGCAGTGAGTTTCCGCGTGCGGCAACGCCGGAGGCGCGCACGAGCGGGTGCGCGCCGGCACTGCTTCGCAGCTCTATCCGTTGCGGACACGTCGCGAGGCACACGGGCGGCGCGTGTGCGTTGAACGACATCGAGTCGATCCACGGCAGAGCGCACCGCCCGTCGCCGAAGCGCACGGTGAAGCGGACCTCCAGCAACCGCATGGACGATCGCAAGAGGAACAGCGTGCGCGAGTCGCGTTCGATGCGCGTGACCGGTCCGAACCGCCACGCACCGCGGCAGCCGGCCGGTATCGCCCCGGCGCGCGCGGGATCGATCGGGCACGAGCCGGTTGCGCGCGCGAACGCCGGAACGGCGATGCGACGGACCGGCGTTGCGGCATGTCCGACGGGGCTGACGATCAGCGCGATGAACGCAGCGACCGAAAGCACGAAGACGGCTCGACGCTTCGTGATCTCGACCTTGAAGCGGCGCGGCGAGGGTGGCACCGCCATGGGCGCAGCAGGCACCGGTGTCCGCGCGCGCGCCGGCCGCGGCCGTGGAGGCGTCACGATCGTCTGACGCCCGATCGTTCCTCGTTGCGGGAACGGGTCTGCCGGCATCCGGCACCACGGGCAGCTCCGCAGATGCGCGCCGAAGGCATGGTTCGGGTTCGCGCGACATACTCGCATGCGTTTGCCCGCATCCTTCAGCGTTCCGAACCACTCCGGCGCGCTCGGTCGCTTCGAAGGTCTGCCGTGCCCGTCGACGAAGCAGCGGCGGAACAGCGCGCGCACGGACGGTGGGAGGATCTCGTACGGCGGCGCGAACGGCGGCGGCTCGACGCCGCGTCGATGCACGTACGGGAACAAGCCGCGCGCGATCTTCGCTTCGGTCGATGGAAGCCCGTCGACGCGCGCTCCGCGCGCTTGGTACGGGTGCGCCCCCTCCATCAACATCTTGAAGACGAGAACGCCGAGCGCGAAAAGGTCCGCGTGCGAACGATCGTGATCCCGTCGGAAGTCCGCGCCGTGGAGCTCGGGAGGAAGGTAGTCGGCGGTGCCGACGCGCGAGTAGAAGATGTGTCCGCTCGACGGGTCGCGGATCTGGAACGAGTCGCAATCGATGAGCGCGATGAGAGAGTCGGGCCCGACGAGCACGTTTGTCTCACGAAGATCGCCGATGCGATGCCCTTGCGCGTGAACGGCGGCGACCGCGCTCGCGATGTTGGTCGCAGCGCCGAGCAGATGACGCCACGTGAACCCACCGCCGAAGCGGCGGATGCGATCTTGCGGGTCGAAATACAGATGCGCTTCCCTGAAGCGCGATGTGTCGATCGCGGGCATCATGAAGCCTGCGAACCTCGCGCGCGCTGCGTCGTGGAACAGGGCCTGCTCCACCCACGCGATCGACCGATGACGTTGCGCGTTCCACGCCACGTCTTCGGGCGGCGTCGACCGCATCGCATCGATCTTGCTGCGAAGCTCGGCGCTGATCTTCGCGGGGTGGTAGATCTTCGCGAGCGACAGCGGCAGTCCTTCGATCGCGAACACGGTGCCTTCGCCGCCGCTTCGACCCGGGCCTCGCAGGACGAGCCGGCGTCCGGTCGCATCGAACACCTCGAGCCCTACGGCTGCGATAACCACGCGATCACCAACGTCTTGTCGTCGTCGGAGTGCTCGGTCATCTTCGGCCCCGCGAGTAACGCGGCGAGCTGCTCGCGCGCGCTATCACCATCGTCGCCGTCACGCACGAACGAGAACAACGGGAGGAAGAACCCCGCGTGCGCTTCACCCGGCGGCGTGATGGCCGCGCGCTCGCATCCGTCCGTGAACGCCGCGATCGCCGCCAGGTCCTCGAAGGGTCCGCCGAGCCGCACATGCGATCGCCAGTCGTCCGCCGTGAGGGGCGTGATCTCGTTCACGTACTCCGAATGGGCAGGCTCCGAGAGCATGTCGACGACGCCTTCCGCTCGCAGGCCGGCGACCGCACCGTCGCCGATGTGCGCGGTGCTCGTGATGCCGTCGCGCGTAACGGCAACGATGAGTGTGCACGCGAAGTCGCGAACGTCACACTCGTCGCTCGCCGCGCGAGCCTCGAGCGCCGCGCGCGCGCGCTCGATCATCGACGCGGGATCGTCGACGGTCTCGAGCGCGGCCTCAACCGCCGTCGCAGCGCCGGCGTCCGCGCGCGCCGCGCTGCCCATCCCGTCGGCCACGGCGAGGGCGACGTACCCGTCACCTGACGCGACTGCGAACGCGTCCTGACACGGCAGGCCGGCGCGCACATGTGACGCTCCGACCACAGACGCGCCGACGATCGGCGTCGCAAACGATGTGCTCACGACGTCGTTATCTGCGCCCATCCTTGCGGCCCCGTGGGATCTTCGAGCATGAGCTGCTCGCCGACCTTCGACGCAGAAACGCGTTGCTGGCTGCGTGAAAGCCACGCGAACATGTCGCGGAACTTGCCCGGCCGCAGCTGGATGGGCGGACGCTCAGGTGGGGCGATCTTCGCGAGAAGACCCATGTCTGCCGGCTCGACGCCGACGGCGAAGAACAGGAATTCCTTCGCTTGCTCGCCGCCGTGAACGGCGCGAACGACATCCTCCCACAACGGATCGCCCGGCTTCATGTCGGTCGGCTCGCCGTCGGTGATCAAGAAGATCCACGGCCGGTAGTAGTCGACACCTTGCGCGCGATAATCGGCTTTCCGCCGGCGGATCATGTCAACCGCCTCCATGATCGCGCCGCCCATCGGCGTTCCTCCTGACGCGGAGAAGGACGCGGGAGCGAATGCTTCGATGGAGCCGAAGTCGTGCGGAACGGTCACGTCCCCGCCGAACGAAACCACGGCGACTTCGACGCGCTTGCGCGCGAGGTCGTCCGACAGCACGTCGTCACGGAAGAACCGGAGCCCTTCGTTGAGCTGGCGGATCTTGTCCCCGGACATCGAGCCGGAGACGTCGACGACGAGGATCGTCGCGCAGTGCGGGTGCTGGGGGTTCGCGATCTCGATCGCGTCCTCCAGCGAGTGCAGCGTCTCGGAGGTCATTCGGCCACGCCCCTTTCATGGTCCCGTGGCCGCTCGAGGAACCGGTCGAGTTGTACGGCGCAAGAGCGTACTCCCGCGCGCGCGCGAGCGAAAGAGGTGGATGTCTTCCTTCCGCCCGCGGTCGACTCGCCTTGAAACCCTTATCCGACCGGTTCGATCTCCGGCGCGTACAGCTGTACGACTCGTCCGTCGTCGAGTTTGATCTCGAACACCGCCTTATCCCCCGCGAACCCCGGCGTGATCCACTCGATCGTTCCCTGCATGCCGACGACATCCTCCGGCACCGGCTCGCCGGTCGCATCCTGACGCAGCTGCGTCACTACCACGCGATCACCTCGCGCCAGCTCATCCTTCTTCCGGGTCACCACACCAACCTACTCCGAACCGGCGCGCGACCCGCAGGCCGGGCCCTCCGCCGTCTTGTACCGTTCGAAGTCATGACGAGCCAGGGCGCGCGCGCGGCCTCCGGTGTGCAACTCGCCGAGATCGTCGCATCGATCGCGCTCGCCGCAGACCTCGGTCTCGGGCAGCCGCTCGAACATGTCCTTCGCGCGTGCGTGATCGCGACGCGGTTCGCGGAGCGGCTCGACATCCCACAACACGAACGCGACGCAACCTATTGGACGACCTTGTTCATGGCGGCGGGATGCACCGGCGGATCGTTCGAGCAAGCGCAGATCTTCGGGGACGACATCGACTTCCGCGCCGGCTACATGTCGCTCGGACCGTCGAGCGTCGAGATGTTCCGCTACATGATGGGCAAGGCGGGCGCTCAGAGAGGAGCGCTCGCGAAGACCAAAGTTCGCAGCGAGCTGTTCCTTACAAAGATGCGCGCCGTCGAAGAATCGTTCGTCGCGCATTGCAACGTCAGCGCGCAGCTCGCGCAGCGGCTCGGGCTCGGCGATGAGGTGATCGAATGCCTGAAGCAGACGTTCACGCGCTGGGACCGGAAGGGGCTGCCGCGCGGCGCCGGCGGCGGCGATCTGCGAACACCGATCGCGATAAGCGTGATCGCGACGGTCGCATCGGTGCGGCTGCGACTCCATGGTCGCGAGGACGCGATCGCCGGGCTCGCGTCGTTCAAGGGCACGTGGTCGCCGCCCTGGCTCATCGACCGGTGGCTCGAGCACGGAGCGGAGGTGCTCGCCGAGGTGGACGACGAACAACCGACGTGGGATCGCGTGATCCGCATGCAGCCGCAGCGCGGTTCGGCGCTGACCGAAGATGAGCTGGACGACGCCCTCGAGCTGCTCGGCGATTACGCCGACCTGAAATCGCCGTGGTTCTCCGGTCACTCGCGCGGTGTTGCGTCACTCGCGGCGGCGGCAGCGCGCGAAGCCGGACTGCCCGACGAGGACCGCCGCACGATCCGGCGCGCTGCGTGGGTGCACGACATCGGTCGCAACGGGGTGCCGAACTCGATCTGGGACAAGCCGGGGCCCTTGAGTGAGGCCGAGATGGAGCGCGTTCGCTTGCACGCGTACTACACCGACCGTGTGCTGCGGCGCGCGAGCAGGCTCGCGATGCTCGCCTCGATCGCGTCGGCGGCGCACGAACGGGCCGACGGCTCGGGCTATCCGCGCGCGATCGCGGGCTCGACGATACCGATGCTCGGTCGCATCCTCGAAGCGGCCGACCGCTATCAGGCGATGCTCGAAGACCGGCCGCATCGTGCCGCGCACTCGCGCGCCGAAGCAGGGAGCGAGCTCCGCAGAGCCGCGATCGCCGGCGAGCTCGACGGCGCGGCAACCGACGCCGTGCTCGCCGCCGCCGGCCACAGCGTGCGCCGCAAGCCGACCGCGCCGGCGAGCCTCACGCCGCGCGAGATCGAAGTCCTGACGCTCGCCGCGCGCGGAGGAACGACGCGCGCCGTCGCGCGCGCTCTCGGGATCGCGCCGAAGACGGCCGGCAACCACCTCGAGCGCATCTACACGAAGATCGGTGTGTCGACGCGGGCCGAAGCGACGATGTTCGCGATGCGCCACGGCCTGCTGTCGTCCTGGGAAAGCGCCGAAACGTAGGGCGAACTCCTCATGGCAGGCCCATCCGGGCGGCGTAGCGTCGTGCCGGGAGGAAGGCCGATGCCGATCGCACGCAAGAACATCCAAACGCCGGACGAGGTCCGCAGGATACCCAGTGGCAACGCCATCGTGTCCTTCGTCAACGTCGAGTCCCTGGTCGTGATGCAAGGCGAGATGAAGCCGGGCTGGCGCTGGTCGAACGATCTGCGTCCCATGGTCGGAACGCCGAGCTGCGAGATCGAGCACACGGGCGTCATCCTCGACGGCACGTTGCACGTCGAGCTCGACGACGGCACGACCCAAGACCTGTCGAGCGGCGATGTCTACGTCATCCCATCTCGCCACGACGCGTGGGTCGTCGGGAACGAGCCGGTCCGCTTGCTGGACTGGTCGCAGGCTGTCACCGGCTACGAAAAGGGGAAGAGATGATCACGTTCGATGCACACACAGTCTCGACGGCAACGCCGGAAGACATCTACGACGTACTGTCAGACGTCAGCACCCACATCGAGTGGGAAGGCGCGCAGTCTCCGAACAAGAAGTTCCACCTCATCACACTCAACGCGCCGTCCGGGCCGGCCGGTCCCGGCACGACGTTCTCGTCTGAAGGCGAGAACATGATCGGCCGCTTCTACGACACGTCGGTCGTCACGCGCGCGGAACGTGGGAAGCTGTTCGAGTTCGAGACGACGGCACGGCTCGCGCGCAAGCATGCGAAAGACGTGCAGGCCAAGTTCTCGCACCGGTTCGAGATCAAGCGAGACGGCGCAGGTTCGCGCATCGAGTACACCGCACGGATGGAGCCGCTCAACTATCTGCCGTTCTGGCTGAAGCGAGGCATGAGAGGCATGACGCGGCGACAGGTGCGCGCGATGACGACGAAGCACCTTCGCAACCTCGCCACGATGGCAGAGGCGCGCGCGAAGACCTCGGGCTGAAGGCGCGCGCGCGGGTTGGAAAACCCTGTAAAGACTCATCGGCGAACATCCGTAGCATGCTCCCCAAACGTCGTTTTCGACGGATACCATCGATGAACGACATCGTGACGCTCGTCGTTTAGGCGTATCGGCCGCAGTGATCCGGGGAGGGGTCTTCCTGATGAGTTCTGTTTCAAAACCCGCGCGCGCAGCAGTCGGCGTGCTCGCGCTTCTCGCGCTGTTCATCGCATCGTTCGCAACGTCCGCGCACGCCGCGGGAACGCCTACACCTGCAACCTTTACGAACTTCGTGTCACCGTCGAGCTTCGGCAACGACGCCGGCGAGCCGTCGATCGGCGCCGATTGGACCACCGGCAACATCATGTACCTCGGCGGTTTCGACGCGTTGCGTGTGAACGGCTTCAATGCATCCACCGGAACCGCGAACTGGACCAAGTTCAGTCCGCCGTTGCAAACGGTCTCGGCCGACCCGATCTTGTTCACCGATTCGCGAACGAACCGCACCTTCGTGAGCCAGCTGGCGGCCGACTGTTCGTCTCTGTTCTTCAGTGACAACGACGGCGCATCGTGGATGACCAACCCGATCGGCTGCGGGCTCGCCGCCACACCCGATCATCAGACCGTCGGCGGCGGAGCGTTCGCACCGGGCCTGTCGGGCGTCGGCTACTCCGACACCGTGTACTACTGCGCGCAAGGCGACGTGCAAGCGGAGTGCGCCCTTTCCGTCAACGGCGGCCTTTCCTTCAATCCCGCGGTGCCGATCTATACGGCCGCGGATTGCCTCGGCTTGCACGGCCACCTACGCGCGGCACCGAACGGCACCGTCTACGTGCCGAACGGAGACTGCGGTGGTCAAGCCGCCGTCGTGCGCTCGACGAACAACGGAACGAACTGGTCGGTCCTTCGTGTCCCCGGCTCGACGACGCAGGATGAGAGTGATCCCTCAGTCGCGGTCGCATCCGACAACACCGTGTACTTCGGATGGCAGCAGGACAACGCCTCGACGCACGGGTCGCGCGCGTACGCAGGCATCTCGACGGACGGCGGCAACACCTGGTCGCACGTTCAGGACGTCGGTGCCTCACTCGGGATCAAGAACGTCCAGTTCCCGGAGATGATCGCCGGCGATGCGAATCGCGCCGCCTTCGCCTTCCTCGGAACCACGACGGATGGCAACGATCAAACGACGAGCTTCCCCGGCGTGTGGCATCTGTACGTCGCGACGACGTACGACGGCGGCTCGACATGGAACCTCGTCGACGCCACGCCGAACGACCCGGTGCAACGCGGGATGATCTGCATGGCCGGAACGCTCGGCTGTCCGACGAATGCGAACGGCACCGACACACGCAACCTCCTGGACTTCATGGACATCACCGTCGCGCGCAACGGGCTCGTGTACGTGGGCTACGCCGACGGCTGCGTCGACACCTGTGCGACGAGCGGATCCGGTGGGAACAGCGGAACGGCGAAGGCAACGATCGCCGCGCAATCGGGCGGGTTCGGATTGTTCTCCGCGTTCGACCCGAGCGGGCCGACGGCGCCTTCCGCTCCGACCTTGAGCGGAACCGCCGGGAATGCTTCGGCATCACTCTCGTGGACGACACCGTCCGACGGCGGTCACGCGATCACGAATTACAAGGTCTACCGCGGCACGAGCTCGAACGCCGAGTCGTTGCTCACGACCCTGGGTACCGTGAACTCATACACGGACACGTCGGTCACGAACGGTACGACGTATTACTACGAAGTGACCGCGGTGAACGACGTCGGTGAAAGCGCGCGCTCGAACGAGGTCGCGCTGAAACCGACGGCGCCCGCCGCACCGAGCGCGCCGCAGAGCCTGACGGCGGCGACGCGCAAGGGCAAGAAGAATTTCGGCATATCGCTGTCCTGGAGTCCGCCGTCGTCGAGTGGGTCGAGCGCGGTCACGTCGTACGAGATCTACCGCTCGACATCAGCAGGCACGGAGGTTCTCCTCACTACGGTGGGGAACGTGACGGCCTTCATAGACACGAGCACGTCGAGCGGAACTCGCTACTACTACCAAGTGACGGCGGTGAACTCCGTCGGCGAGAGCCCGCGATCGAACGAAGCCAGCGCGATCGCGAACTGAGATCGGATCGAGAGAAAGGCCCGGCATTGCCGGGCCTTTCCTTTTCGTGACGAGACCTGCTCAGCGGGAGTATCGCCTGCGACGAGCCGGTCGCCCCGGGCGCGCGCCCTTGCGCGCGGACGGACGTTCGGCCTTTCGCACGGGCGCGCGCGCCGGCCCATGCTCGAGCGCGAACTCCTTGTCGAGCTTGAGACGCGAGGCCATCTGCCCGACGTCGGCACGCTCGTGCTGCGCGACGAAGGTGATGCTCGTGCCCGTCTTGCCGGCGCGGCCGGTCCGGCCGACGCGGTGCACGAACGCCTTGTCTTCGGTCGGCGCGTCGAAATTCACGACGCGCGCGACGTTTCGAACGTCGATCCCGCGCGCGGCGACGTCGGTGGCAACCAGCGCCGAAACGCTGCCCGACGCGAACGCGGCCAGCGCGCGCTCGCGCTGCGACTGGTTCTTGTTCCCGTGCATCGCCGCAGCGAGGATCCCGTGCGACTCGAGCTTGCGCGCGAGCCGGTCGGCGCCGTGTTTCGTGCGCACGAAGACCAGCGTCGAGCCCGGCTCGTCCTGCAACATCCGCGCGAGGTGCTCGACCTTACGCTCGCCTTCCACGGAAACGAAGCGATGTTCGACGTCTTGGATCGTCGGCTCGGCTTCGAGGCGGTGCGACACCGGCGCGCGCGTGTAGCGCTGCGCGATGCGCCCGACCTCACCGTCGAGCGTGGCGGAGAACAGCATCGTCTGACGGTTCTCGCGGATCCGAGCCACGATCTTCTCGACCTGAGGCGCGAATCCCATGTCGAGCATGTGATCGGCTTCGTCCAGCACGAGCACCGTGATGTTGTCGAGCGAGATCATCCCGCGCGTCAGGACGTCCTCGAGACGGCCGGGCGTCGCGACGAGGATGTGCGCCTTGGAGGCTGCGCGATGCTGCCCGCCGATGGAGGTTCCCCCGTAGATCATCGCCACGCGAAGGTTCTTCGGTTGCGCGATCGCGGAGAATTCGCCTGCGACTTGCGCCGCGAGCTCGCGCGTCGGCGTGAGGATCAACGCGGAAGGTCGCGGCGCGCGGTGGTCGAGCCGCTCGACGATCGGGATGGCGAATGCGAGCGTCTTGCCCGAGCCCGTGCGCGAGCGGACGAGGACATCCTTGCCGGCGAGCGCGTCGGGGATGACCTTGGATTGGACGGGGAAGGGCGTTCCCGCGCCGCGCGACGCCAGCGCGCGCGCGGTGACTTCGGACACGCCGAGGTCGATGAAGGATCTGGTCATGTGCTCAACTCCTGTGCGGTCGGTGACCGCGTTTCGGGAAGCTCGCGTTGCCTACCCGAAGCTTTGGAGGAGCGAAGGGAAAGACGTTGGAACTTCACAGACCAGTTTGGTCTTAACGCCAGTGTAGCAGGTCGTCGTTACGCCCAATGATGTTGCGCGCCTAACGGTGAAGAGGGGAAGAAGAGCCGGCGACGACTCCTTTTTCTGGTGTCATCGCGCCTTCTCTGTCGACGATCGACCTTCACGGTCGGGGAAGCCCACATCGACTTGCTGCTCCGGGCGACGCAGACTGGCCTTCGAGATACCGGCCAAGACCCGGCGATCCGCTTCGGTCAACGGCGGCTGCACGATGCTGCGCGGATAGAGATGACGCTCACGCACCACGTTGAACTCCGCGGCGTACAGCGTGATCTCGGCGGCGATGAACAGGAACGCGATGAGACCGAGAACGCTCGCGAAGTATCCGTAGATCTGGCTCGTGTGGCGAAGCTGGTGGATGACCAGAAATGCGCCTGCATACTGGAGGATCGCCCAGCCGCCGCCGGCAAGGATTGCGCCCGGGAGGAGTGCCTTCGTAGGGATGCTCTTCGGGGTCAGCACTCGGAACGCGAGCAGGTACAGCGCCATGTCGATGCCGACGGCGAGCAAGATGACGCCCATCTTGACGAAGGGTGACCGGCTCGCTCCCATCAGGGCCGCCAGTCCCGATGTCGTGACGACGTTCATGACGAGCACGCCGAGGAACGCGAGGCTTCTTCCAAGGCGAGGGAAGAACCCGGGCCGGATGATGCCCGGCACGTTCCAGATCTCTGCCATCGCTCGCTGGGCCGCTTGCGTGACGCCGAGGGAACCCCAAACGAGACCGATGAGTCCCACCACTAACCCGACTCCGCTTCCGGCCTTGAGCGCGCGGATGCCGTCGGGTCCGCTCAATTGGTCTCCGACGATCGGAAACTGTGCAAGCGTCGAGTGGATCACGCGCTGCTGACTGCCTGGACTGAGAACCAACCCGAGCACGGTGATCAGAACGAGCATCAGGGGGAACAGCGACAAGAATCCGTAATAGGCGATGAGGGCCGCGTGCGATCCTGCTGCGTCGTCGCCGAACTTCTTGACGACTCCGAACGCGAATGCGAGAGGCTTCTTCGATTGCTGAAGAGTGTCGACGCGCCTGATCGTCCACTCGATGGGGTTCAATCGTTCCCTAGTCCTTCGTCCTTGTCCCGTCATCGGAGGAACCTACCCCTCTTACCGCCGACTCGTTCCCGCTCGAGGCGATGTTCACCGACGTGGGTCACGGCGCCATCACCACGAAACCTCGCGGCCGGCCGTGCGCTGCGGCAGTCATGTGACGACAACGGCGTTGGGGAGCGGCCCCCCTTGACGCCGGACGGCGTCTGGCGACATCCTCAGGACGCATCCTTAAGGGGGCCGAAATGACCTTGGAGACCGATTATCTCGTCGTCGGCGCCGGCGCGTTAGGGATGGGGTTCGCGGACGCCATGGTCCCGCGCTCAGATGCCGACGTCATCCTCGTCGATCGTCACCACTCCCCCGGCGGGCACTGGAACGACGACTACGACTTCGTCCAGCTGCATCAACCGTCCGCCTATTACGGATGCGATTCCACACCGCTCGGCTCGGACCATCTCGATGAGTCCGGACCGAACGCCGGGTTCTACGAACGCGCCACCGGCCGCCAGATGCGTCGCTACTACGAACGGGTTCTGCAGGAGAAACTTCTGCCGACCGGACGAGTCCGGTTCCTCGGGCTCTCGTCGTACCTCGGCGAGAGTTCCAGGGAACACGTCGTGTCGTCGCTGATCACGGGTGCCACCAGGTCTATCCGTGTGCGCAAGCGCGTCGTCGATGCGACCTACATCGCGACGACCCTTCCTTCTATGCACAAGCCGTCGTTCAGCGTCGAGCCGGGCGCCCGCCTGGTGCCGCCCAACGCGCTCGTGCGTCTGGATTCCCCGGGATCGCGCTTCACCGTGATCGGCGCAGGAAAAACCGCGATGGATACCTGCTGCTGGCTCATCGACAATGGTGTGGACCCGGACGCGATCAGGTGGATCAGGCCGCGCGACCCATTCACCGTCGACCGCACGTGGGCACAACCCCTGAAACTTGCCGGATCCATGGCCGAATGGCTCGCGCGCACCTACGAAGCAGCCGCCGACGCGGACGACGCGCGCGACCTCGTTCGCCTTCTGGAAGAGCGAGAGGTGATCCGGCGGCTCGATCCGAACGCCGAAGCCTCGGTGTACCGCGGCGCGACGTTGAGCCCGCTGGAGCGCACAACGCTCGCGCGGATATCCGATGTCGTCAGGCTCGGCCGCGTGGTTCACCTCGGCCGCGATCAGGTGCAACTCGAAGGGGGCACGATCCCGGCGCGCGCAGCAGAGGTGTTCGTCGATTGCTCGGCGCCCGGTCTCGGCATGCCTCCGGCCCGCCCGGTGTTCGAGCAAGACCGCATCACGCTGCAGCGCGTGCAGGCCGGCGTCGATCCCTTCAGTGCGGCGGTGATCGGCGTGGTCGAGTCGACCGATCGAGATGTACGGGAGAAGAACACGCTTTGTCCTCCGAACGCATTCACCGGTGAGGTCCTGAACCTCGGTCGCGAGATCTTGGTCACCTTGGTGGCGCGCACCCGCTGGCTGGCGGAACCGGATATCCGCGACTGGCTGAGCACGACGCGGCTGAGCCCGCTTCGCGGCGTATCGCGCTACATGAGCCCTGAGATGCAAGCCTCGCTCGGTCGCCTCGTGACGAGTACCCCGCGGGCGATCGAAAACCTCGAACGGATCTACGGACCCGTCCCGTAAAGGAGCGGGATTCTCGTCGTGTCCCCGGCAGGAATTGAACCTGCATCCTCCGCTTAGGAGGCGGAAGCTCTATCCGTTGAGCTACGGGGACGTCGTATCAGCGCGCGAGCAAGGCGTAGACGCACTGAACAACATCAGGCGACGCACGTTTTCAAGGGTAGCCGAGGTCATGCAACCCCGACACCGGATGTGAGCGCGGCGCCCCGTGTCTCTAGCAGCCGGCGAAGTAGGCGCCGTATCCGTTCGGCGTGAACAGCCAGCCGTTCTCGTCCACCGAACACGGGCCCGCGATCGCAGCCTCATCGTGGTAGATGCCGCCGCTGCTCTTGTCACGGATCACACTGATCCCTCCACCGGCCGGGATCGCGTTCACCCTGCCGAAACCGTATATGCCGATAAGGGTGTAATACGAGTCATCGAACGCGAATGCGCCGACGTCCAGGTTGTTGCCGGTGTAGCGGTCGTACACGACGACTTCGCCTTGAGGGCGGCTCGTACTCGCGTCGTAGGAGTGACAGACGGTGACACTCTGGACGAACATACAACCGCTGTCCGCGCGCGCGGGGGTGAATGCTGCGAGCCCGGCTAGGAGCACACCCAACAAGATGATCCGCTTCATCGCTTCCCCCTTTGCCACCCCCCATCGGGCAGCACCAGCGACATACTTCGGGCCGAGAGCGTGTATTCCTGCAAGCGCGCCCGGTGGGTACCCTGCCCTCTATGGCCGGCGCAGCGGTCGCAGCTCGGCGAGGGACCATCCGCGAGATCGGTTCCGTTCTTCGGCGTAATCCGGCGTTCGCGCGCGTCTATGCGGCCCAAGTCGTTTCCTTCTGCGGTGATTGGTTCGCCACGGTCGCGCTTCTCGGGCTCGTCAACGATCTGACACATTCGGCGACGCTGCAAGCGCTCATCATCACGTTGCAGGCGCTTCCGTTCGCCCTCATCTCACCCGTCGCCGGCGTCGTCGTCGATCATTTCGACCGGCGCGCGCTCATGATCATCGCCGACTGCGCGCGCACCGGCCTCGCGCTCATGCTGCTCGCCGTCCACACACGGTCGACGCTGTGGATCGCCTTCGCATGCGTCGCCGGCATCTCATTCCTCACGGCATTCTTCGAGCCTGCCTCGTCTGCCGCGATCCCGAACCTCGTGCGCGAAGACGACCTCGCGATCGCGAATCTACTCCAAGGCTCGACGTGGGGAACCATGCTCGCGGTTGGCGCAGCCCTAGGCGGCGTCGTCACGGCTTTGTTCGGACGGAGCGCTGCATTCATCGGCGACGCAGCATCGTTCGGGATCTCCGCGGCCTTACTGTCGACCGTTGTTGCGCGGTTCCAAGCCGCGCGCGACGGCCAAGGCATCCACGTCATGAGGAACATCAAGGAGATGCTCGCCTTCGCGCGCGAGAACGCTCGCGTGCGCGCGCTCATAGTGGTCAAGGGCGGCTTCGGGATCGGCGCCGGCGCGATCGCGCTCATCGCCGTGATGGCTACGCAGGTCTTCGATTCGCGCGACACCGGCATCGGCATCCTCATGAGCGCGCGCGGGGCCGGCGCGCTCACGGGCCCGTTCATATTCCGCCGCATCTTCGGCGACTCGAACCGCGCGCTGTTCCACGCGATCGCGGTCGCGTTCGCAACGTTCGGCTTGGGGTACGTCCTCGTCGGTCTCGCTCCCGCATTGTGGGTCGCGGCGATCGGCGTGTGCATCGCCCACATGGGCGGCGGCACGCAATGGGCCTTCTCCACGATCGGCTTGCAACGCTTCACGCCCGACCGCATCCGAGGCCGCATCTTCTCCGCGGATTACATGCTCGTCGAGCTGACGAGTGGCATATCGATACTCGTCGCGGGTGTGCTGGCGAGCGCCTTCGGCGCGCGGGGCGTTGCTATCGCGTTCGCATCGATCCAAGTCCTGTGGGCGGTCCTATGGTCGGCGCTCACGAAGCGATGGTGGCCGGCGCGCGGAGAGCGATAACCGGCGAACTACCGCTCGGCCTTCGTCATATCTCCCGTCGCGAAGCCCCACGACCAAGCGTCGAGGCTGATCTCGGGCGCGCCGAGAGTCGTCAGCGTCGTCACGATCTGCGCGCGATGCTCCGTCGCGTGGTTGATCACTTGCACGAGGATGACGCCCGCGCGCACGTCGAACTCGCCTTCGTCGACCTGATACATCGCACGATCCGCGATCGTCGCCGCGAGCCCCGGCAGCTCGGCACCCGTTCGCTGCACTCGCCGCACCAGGTCGTCGAAGCCGGGGAACGGGTTCGCTTCGTCGAGCTCGTCTTCGAAGAACCGCCCGCCGCGCAACCGGCCGGTATATCCCTCCTCGGCCGCGATGAGATGCGCAAGCGTCGCGCGCGCCGAGCCGTACGTTCCCCCGACGCTCTTGTCGAGCAACTCGTCGGGCTGCGCGCGGCAGTACTCGATCACGCGCAGGTTCGCCCAGAGGTTGTGCCGGTACAGATCGACCAGGTTCTCGCTCATATCCGCACGCTACATCACACCCCTGTGATAGGACACCGAGATCATGCTGATCGCGATGCCCCTGTTCGATCGCTTCACCGCGCTCGACGCGATCGGTCCGTACGAGGTTCTGTCGCGCCTGCCCGCCGCCGAGGTCGTTTTCTGCGGCACCGACGCGCGCACGTATCGCACGCAAAAGGGGCTCGGCGTGCAAGCCGGCGCGCGGCTCGACGACGTGTCGTCGTGCGACGTGCTGGTCGTCCCGGGAGGATTCGGCACGCGCGCGGCCGCATCGAACGCGGCGCTCATCGAGTGGATCGAAGCGATGCACCGGACGACCACGTGGACGACGAGTGTCTGCACGGGCGCTCTGCTGCTCGGCGCGGCCGGGTTGCTTCGCGG
>JBHELL010000114.1:0-10851 GCA_046263075.1 Actinomycetota bacterium
CCCAGCGCGAGTATGTGAACCGAGGCATCGTCGTCATGCTACGCCGCGGCAGCATCGCGCGCCCTCGCGATCGCGCGCCTCAGGATCGCGCGCGCAAAGCAGAAGGGGCGGCCGTCGCCGCCCCTTCCCGCCACAGAGCTATCAGCCGATGTAGCAGTCGCTGGCGGGGTCGAGCTGCCAGTTGGCCGTGTGCGGGCCGTCCGCGTCCGACGCGCAGACCTGTCCATCCTTGGTGATGAGGATGTATCCGCCGGTCGGGTACTGGTTGTTGTCGTTGCCGTCTGCGGCGACGACATTGTTCCCCTCGTTCACGTCGATGCACGCGTAATCGGTGCACTGCGACTCGGCATGGCTCGTCGCTGCAACGCCGAGCGGCATCATGATCGCCGCAACGGCGAGAAGTGCGAGGCGCTTCTTCATCCTGTTCCCTCCCCGTTGTTATGGGTGAGCGCGCGCCATCACGCGCTCGCGAACAGATACGGCGGTCCCGGCAGCATCTCCTGGGAGGAGGTGACATTTGTGCGCCTTTTCCGGTCATCCGGCAAGCAAAAGGGGGAGGTTCGGAACCTCCTCCCTCCCGCGGCGAGCTCTATGCGTAGGTCTGAGAACCTTCTCGTAGCGCTTCGTCTGGTGCCGATCCCTTCACCGACGGTCATCGGGAACACTTCCAGTGCTTCTTCATTCACGCTTGGGGATGATCTTGCTCCACGGCAAACGCAATCCGAGCTCCATCCTCCTCCCTCGTGAGTGCTGTCGTCATGCACGCGAAACGTAAGGCCGACGGTCCTGTGGATTTCGGGTCCGGGCACGTCAGCCGTACTACCGAGCGCCTCCGACGCGCGGTAGTACGCTCGATGACCGATGAACGGGCACGATGCGCGCGCGTGACGCTGCGATCCTCCGGCTGCGACCCGTGCTGGAGCGACTCGGTCTCCCCGGCACAAGCCGGATGGTTGGATCGATCCGCGCCGAAGGAGAGATCGAAGTCACACTCTCTTCCGGCGTCAAACTCGAGATCGACCTTCAGGACCGCATCGAGCGGCTATTCGCATTCCGAGCCTATGAGAGGGCCGAGCTCAAAGCGATGATGCGTCTGCTTCGCGCAGGGGACACTATGCTCGATCTTGGCGCCCACGTCGGCTATTACGCGTTGCACGCGGCTGCGTCCGTCGGTCCGCTCGGTCAGGTGCATGCATTCGAGCCCGTGCCTCGGAACGCCGAGCGTCTCCGCGCGAATCAGAGACTCAATCGGTTCAACCAGGTTCGTGTCGTTCAGGCCGCAGTTTCCCAAGAGAGCGGACGAGCGGCGTTCACTACGGTTCCGCGCCCTGATGAATCCGGGTGGGGATCGTTGATCCCTCGGAGATGCAGCCTTCGATTGAGGTCGAAGTGGTCGCGATCGATGACTACGTGCGCGAC
This sequence comes from Actinomycetota bacterium, assembly GCA_046263075.1. Lineage (GTDB taxonomy): Bacteria > Actinomycetota > AC-67 > AC-67 > AC-67 > JBHELL01. The sequence goes on from JBHELL010000114.1 coordinate 1,420, forward strand.
AACGATGTTCCTCGCGTGCGGTTCATCAAACTTGATGTTCAGGGCGCGGAGTTACAGGCGCTCGTCGGTGCGCGTTTGCTGCTCGAGCGCGATGCTCCCGTGATCCTCTGCGAACTCGTCGACATCTACTGGGGGTCCAAGCAAGAAACCACGATCGCGGAGCTGGAAGCATTCTTGACCGATGCCGGCTACAGGGCTTGGACCATCCCAAGACGAGCCAAAACGGTAGGCCAGCCCAGCCCGATGAATGTTCTGTTTGCGAAACGGGATCCTTGGACTTAACAGGTGTTCCTGCATGTGCCGATGCTCCGCCGATGATGGTCGCAAGCAATAGGACTAGGCCAATCCAATTCGTCGGCGGCGCATAGGTCCCCCTAAGGCGTCGAATGTCGGGAACACATCAGACAAGGGGGTGGGCGCGGCGCTGATGAAGCCCTACGTCAGCCGCCGTAGCGCGCGCCGGTGGCCGTGCGAGCTTTGTTCAACCGGCGCGACAGATGCAAACCCTCGAGCGCGAACTCGAACGCCGATGCCGCCAGCGCCGGCGACTCGTGCGACACGCCGAGCCGCTTCAGCAGCGATCCCGGAACGTCGCCGAGCTGCTTCAGCAGATCGGCCGACGGAACGAGATCGCCGGTGTCCACCGTTCCGCCGCCGTCGAAGCTCGACAACAACGAGGCGAAATCGAACCCGCCGAGCCTGCGACGGAAAACGTCGAGCACCGCTTTGCGTGCGAGCTGATCCAAGATCTCGGGCTCGCGTCCTTCTTCGAACGATTCGAACTCGACGCGTCCCATCGACGACGAGATCACCGCGGGAAGATCCGAGAGACGCGGAACGGCCTCTTCTTCTCCGGTGCGGATCGCGCGCCGCACGGCCGAGGCGCGGATCGTTTCCAAACCGCCGATCGAGAATCGCACGCTGACGCCGCTGCGTTGGTTCACGTGCGGCGAGCGCCGGAGCTGATGCGTGAACTCCGCTATCACTTCGGCGATGAACGGCGGCACGCTAACAGCGATGCCGGGGGCCGGAGGTTTGGACTCTTGCTCCATGATCTCGATCTCGTCGATCGGATCATCGGGATAGTGCGTGCGCACCTCGGATCCGAACCGGTCCTTCAGCGGCGAGATGATGCGCCCGCGGTTCGTGTAGTCCTCGGGGTTCGCGCTCGCGACGAGCAGCAGGTCGAGCGGCAACCGGACGTTATAGCCGCGGATCTGGACGTCGCGCTCCTCGAGGATGTTGAGCAACCCGACCTGGATCCGCTCCGGCAGGTCGGGAAGCTCGTTGATCGAGAAGATGCCTCGGTGCGTTCGTGGGACGAGCCCGTAATGGATCGTCAGCTCGTCCGACAGGTACCGGCCCTCCGCGACACGGATCGGATCGACGTCGCCGATCAGATCCGCAACCGACGTGTCGGGTGTCGCAAGCTTCTCCGCGTACCGCTTGTCGCGCGCGATCCACACGACGGGTGTGTTGTCGCCGTCCGTTGCGACGAGCGCGCGGCAGTGCGCGCAGATCGGACGCCGCGGCGAGTCGTTGATCTCGCACCCCGCAACCACTGGTGTCCGCTCGTCGAGCAGCTCGACCAACGCCCGGATCAAGCGAGACTTCGCTTGCCCCCGCTCGCCCAGGAAGATCGTGTCGTGACCGGCGAGCAGCGCGCGCTCGAGGGCGGGGATCACCGTGTCGTCGTAGCCGATGATGCCGAGGAACACCTGCTCGCCGGCTCGCACGCGCGCGATGAAGTTCTCGCGGATCTCGTCTTTCACGGAGCGATCGCGCCAGCCCGATGCTTTCAGCTCGCCGAGCGTGGATGCAGTCATGAACGGGATGCTAGCGCGCGTCCTCGTTGGTACGCTGCGCGGCCATGGGGGAGCGTCTCGAGTACCGCGGCGAGAAGATCGTGGTCACTTTCGATCCCGACATCTGCATCGCCGCCGGCGAGTGCGTGCGGGGCAGTCGCATCGTGTTCCCGGAAGGGCCGCGAACCACCCAACCTGATGCGGCGACCCCTGAGGAGATCTCGACCATCATCCGGCGTTGTCCTTCGGGCGCGCTGAAGTACGACCGGCTCGACGGGGTCGACAACGAGGAGCCGGACGAGGGGGTACGGATCTTCGTGCAGAAAGGCGGCCCGTATCACGTGCGCGGCGACATAACGATCACAGATCACCGCGGCAACGTGTTGCGCAAAGACACGCGCATGGCCTTGTGTCGCTGCGGCCAGTCGAATAACAAGCCCTTCTGCGACGGGACGCACAACACGATCCGGTTCGACGGGTGAAGACTTGGCGTTCTTAGCGCGCGCCTCTGCCGGCCTATTCTCGGTGCAGTTGAGGACGATCTAGCTCCCACAACGTCGCCGAGAACGAGCGCGGCCCTTGTCGCGTAGCGCGCGCCCCCATCGCGCTGAGGTCCGGGTCGCGCCGAGCCGTCCGCGCGCCGAGCCGTCCGCGCGCCGAGCCGTCCGCGCGCTCAGCGCGCGGCGGCGGACACGAACGTTGGGTGAGTGAACGCGCGCACGCCGTGCATGAAGGCTTGGATGCAACGGCCGATGTCGTCGGGTCTCATGACGCGCGACCCCTCTCGCAGCAGCGTGGCCAGATCGTCGCGGCCGACTACGCTCACCGATCCGAACTGCAACCCTTTCGCGACGCGCGCGGCCGGACAGACCAGCACCGGCTTCGCCCACATCCCGATGCCGCAGCGCCAGAGATGCTCTTTGACCGCGGTGGCTTCGGCGAGCACCATCTCGATCGTGTCGTGGTGCTGCTCGCGTCCCACGACCAGCCGGTCGTGCTTCGCGCGTACCTTGCCTTCCCAGGGCGCTTCGTGCAGCACGAAGACGCCGGTGGGACCGAACACAACGTGGTCGATCGAGCCTGTGTCGCCGGTGTCCACGTCGTCGAGGGTCCGGTACCCGTCCCCGGACAGCGAATCGAGCACGGCGCCCAGGGTGTGGTCTGGGCCTTTCGAGGTCATCTTCATGATCGATGCGTCGGCTGGAAGGCGCGCCCGCCTCATAGTCCATGCGGGTCATGGGGGTAGCCCGTGGGAAGGTGACATGGGGGCGCGGAAGGGTGAGATGCTCGCACGGCCTGGGTATGACTCCCGGCGGTCCGACGGGAGGAGCCATGGCCGATCATGAGCAGCAGAGCCGATGGGAGGCGCACGAGCACGACGCCACCGTCCATTCGCACGAGCACTATCACGTCACGCACAACTTCAATCAGCGCGGCGGAGGGTTCGACCACCTCAGCTCGGAGCACGAGCACGACCACGACCACGCAAAGACCAACCACGCTCATTTCCCTCATCAAGACTTCGACCACGAGCATCGCTTCGAGGCCCACGACCACGACCACGGCGAAGCCGTCCGCCGCCGTGAGCCGGCCAAGGAGACGGCGCAGAAGGCGCGCGCGCCACGCAAGACCGCGGCCCCGAAGCGGGCTGCTTCCTGACCGCTGGGAGGAACTCCCGTAGGACGAGCGCGCGCGGGACGTGCGTCGTGGAACCTCCGTCGCCTCGACACCGACTTCGTCGAAGCCGGCGGCGAACCCATCGGCAACGGGTGGCGCGCGAAAGACACAGCAAGCGCGAAGGAAGACACGCGAAACGAGAAGGCCGGCTCCACGGGTCGAGCCGGCCTTCTGCGTGACGAGGTTACGCAGCGATCCTGCGGCCGCGCGGGCGGGCGCTGCCGGTGTCTTCCAGCCGCGTGTGCCAGCGCGCGCCCATCATCGCGCCCATCATCGACCCGATCACCATCAGGGCGAGCGCGACGATGCCGGTGATGATCCCGGCCGTCGTGATCGTGCCGGTGAGCGGGATGTTGAACGTGCCGAAGTAGCCGATCGACAGCGCAACGTGCGCGCCGAGCCAGTCGATCAGAGCGATGACGCCTGCGCCGATCGCGAGCGTCATGATCACCATGAGGAGCCCGTTGAGCATCCCCATGCCGCGCGCCATGCGGCCTGCCGCGTACCCGCCCCATAGGAAGGCGAGGAAAACCGCGGCGCAGAAGGCGACCGCCGTCCATAGGCCCCACCGGCTGGCGCTCGTCTGGAGCTCGGTTCCCGACATCTTCCCTGCGGCGACGATGCCGCCGGTGATCGCCGCGCCGACGAGCAACGCGCCGAGTGCCGTCATCATGCCGGTGAAATCCGACCACAGCGAGACCCCGCCGCGCACGGCGAGCACGCTCGTCTGCTCGTATACCTCCCGGCGCGACTCGACGGGACGGCCTGTATCGGCGAGGGTCCCGTCTCGGTACGCGCCGCTAGAGCGCGGCCACATGAACAAACGCCGGCGGCGAGGAGGCTCGTATGCAGCCTGGCCGCCGTCCTCGGGTGGAACCGTGGGTTGCGTAGCCATGATCAATCCCTCCTGTTCCTGAAAGGTTCCCCATGAGAACCCGTCCGACACCCCCGGCGTCTACCGCCGGGTAGACTCCCGCCCGACCTGGCAGACGGGAAGGGTGAGGGCCGTGGAACGCATGGGTTGCTTCTTCATGACCGCGCGCACGATCGGAGACATCGAGGCGCGCGTGCTGACGGCGGAACGGCTCGGCTATGAGATCGTCGGTATGCCGCACATCGCCGGCAGAGACGCTCTGACGACGCTGGCGCTGATCGCGCCGAAGACATCGACGATCAAGCTCGCGACCGGGATCGTGCCGATCTGGACGCGCACGCCGGTGACGCTTGCGCAGGAAGCGGGGGTCATCCAGGAGTCGACCGGAGGACGCTTCCTGCTCGGCATCGGTGTCGGCCACAAGGACCTCGTCGAGAGCTGGCACGGGACGCCCTTCACGACCCCGATCGCTGCGATGCGCGACTACGTGACGATCCTTCGTCGAGCCTTCCGCGATGCGCGGGTCGCGCACGACGGCCCCATGTATCGCGCGCATTTCGGCTTCCTCGGCTTCCGGCCGCCGGACGTTCCGATCCTCGTCGGCGCGCTCGGCCCGAAGATGCTCCAGCTCGCAGGGGAACTTGCCGACGGTGTCGTGCTGTGGCTGTCGTCGCCGGCGCACATCCGCGACATCGTGATGCCGAACCTCGCGATCGGCGCTGCCCGCGCGGGCCGCTCGGTGGACGAGCTGCAAGTGTTCGCGTGCCTGTTCGCCGCGCCGGGTCCCGATCGCGCGAGCGCGCGCGATGCGATCAGGCGTCAGCTGTTCGCGTACGTGCAACTGCCGTTCTACCGCGACATGCTGATCGCATCCGGCTTCGGCGGCGACATCGACGCCTTCAACGAAGGTGTGCGCGCGCAAGACCTTCCGGCGGCACTGGCGGGATTATCGGACGCGATGATCGACGAGATCGCAGCGACGGGGTCGGTCGACGACGTCGCAGCGACGCTCGACGGCTTCGCGCGCGCAGGCGCGACGATGCCGGGCGTCGGCATCGTAGGCGGCTACGACGGATACGAGAACCCCGAAGCGTCTTTGCTCGCGCTCCGCGACGCAGGCGCGCGCGTCTAGCGCCGCGCGCGCGCCGGATCGAGGCAAACAGAAAGGCCGGGACGGGGCCCGGCCTTTCTGACTGCGGAGCTTCTTAGTTGCTGACCAGATCTGCATTCTGCGCGAAGTGCGCCGGCGAGATGATGATCGTCCGATTGCCGAGCACTGCTTCGGCCGTTGCCGTGTTCGTCGCGGTTGCAGTCAACAGCGCGTGCAGCTGGACCTGGTGCAGACCTGAGCCTGCGTTGAGCAAGATCCAGTTGAACGCATGCGTCGAGCGCGTGCTGAAGAACGTCGCGATCGCATCGTCTTGGTCATCTTGGTTGAAGGTCGTCTGACGCTCGTACGCGCGGTCGCAGAACACGACGCGTCCCGCCTGACTGTCGTCGGGGCCGACGAGCACCGGGCGCCCGTCGAAGGTGACCCACATCTCGATGTGTCCGAAGGCGCGCTGATCGTCGGTTCCGGTCGTCGTCACGTTGGTGACGATCGAGCACTCGGCCGTCACTTCGAAGAGAAGATCTTGCGGCGAGGATGTGCGGATCGTCTTCGTCATCAGCGTGACGTCTTGCGCGGGAGCTGCGACCTGCGTCGTCGTCCCGACCGCCGCCGCCTTGTTTGCCGGCGTCCCTGCGATCACCGTCGGACCGCGCCCCGCGACGAACGCCGTCAACAGAACGGCGACGAGGACGAGCAACGCGGTGGTTGAGTTCTTCTTGATGGCTCCAGACATTCCGCTCCTCCCAGTCTCACCGGACACATCGGTTGAACCCGGTCAGATGTTTCATTCTGCATGGCGCGATTGCGCTATGCCAGTCCCGATCCCAGAAGCGTGAACGCGCGCAGCCGAGCTCCGTTTCACTCAGAACGGGATAGAAAGGGAAAACCCCAGGTCGCGAAGCTCGCGATGTGTTCGATCCGGCCGCGAACACCGGGGTGCTGTCATACCCCCGTGTTATCTTCGCCGCGTCGCTACTTCGGAAGAGGACACGTGCTCGGGGATATCGGAACACCCGGGGCCCATCTGATCGTCGGGCCTGCCGGGTCTGGAAAAACTACCCTTCTCCGCGAACGCTTTGCCGCCCTGGTTCGGGCGAAGGAGCCGGAGACGTTGCTGCTCGTCCATTCGCGCCGAGCCGCGCGCACACTTCGCGAGCGGATCATCCAGGACGTCGGCCGCTCGACGGACCAGGTCCGAGTCACGACGTGGCACGCCTTCTGTCTGAGCCTGTTGCGCGCGCACTACCGCACGCTGGGGCACCGCCGTGAGCCGGCGCTCCTGACGGGCCCGGAGCAATTCACGCTCGTCCGCGACATGCTCGCCGACCCTGCCGAGAAAGATCGGTGGGGTGAGTTCCGCCCCCACACCTACTTGCGCGGGTTCATCGAGGAGTTGCGCGAGTTCGTCCTGCGCGCGCAAGACGCGTTGCGTGAGCCGGCGGATCTGGAGGCGAAAGCGCGCGAAGCCAAGCGTGAAGACCTCGAAGAGGCATCTCGTTTCTTCGCGCGATACTTGAAGCGGCTCGACGATCCATCCGATGCCGTGGTCGATCACGCGAACGTGATCGCGCGCGCGTGGCACCTGATGCGCGCAGAAGGCGTCGGCGACGAGATCAGAGCAGAGGCGCGCCACATCCTCGTCGACGACTTCCAGGACTGCACGCCGGCGCAACAAGCGCTCTTGCGCGAGCTCGCGATAGGCGCGTCCTCGGTCGTCGTCGCCGCGGATCCGGCCGGGAAGATCTTCGGGTTCCGTGGCGCGGCGGACGATCCGATCGAAGCGTACAAGCGCGATTTCGCGCCGGTGAAGGTGCTCGAGCGAACGGAGCGGACGCGACCGGCGCCGGCTGCCGACGCGTGGCTCTTCGACCACCTCACCGAAGAAGCAGATGCCATCGCGCGCGAATGCATCCGCCTGCGCGCGCGAGAAGGCATCGGGTTCGGGCAGATCTCGGTGATCGTGCGGCGGTTCGGCCCGGTGTCGCGCGCGATCCGCCGCGCGTTCGAGCGCGCGCGCGTGCCGCACGTCGTCGTCGGCGAGAACCGGCCGCTGCAAGCCGAGCCATCGCTGCGACCGATGCTCGACCTTGCGCGGTTCGCACTGCGCGAGGACAAGACCGACGAGCTGCTGTCCTCTGTGCTTTCGTCGCCGGCGGTGGGGCTCGAGCCGTACACCGTGCGCGCGCTACGCCGCGAAGCGCGCCTGCGCCGCACATCGCTGGACACCCTGGTCGTCGAGCCGTCGGACGCGCTGCCGGAAAAGGACCGCGAGAAGCTGCGCGCGCTGGAGCGGCTCGTCGATGCGTTGTCGAGCGAAGAGATGCGCGCGAAGCGACCCGACGAGGTGTTCTGGTTCTTGTGGGAAGGGCTGCCGTTCTTCCGCGAGTTCGTCGCATCTGCCGACGACGACGCCCTCGATGCGATCGCGGCGTTCGCGCGCGCGGTCGAGCGCTTCTCCGACCGGCGGCCCGGCAAGACCTTCGCCGACTACATCGGCGTCCTCGAAGGCGTCGAGTTCGGGCCCGAGCCGTGGAACATGCCTGAGGACCGCCGCCCGGACGCGGTGCGCATCATGACCGCGCACAGCGCGGCGGGGACCGAGTGCGAGGCCGTCATCGTGGCCGGCTGCGTCGAAGGGGAGTTCCCGAACACGCGCACGCCGCGCGCGATGCTCGACCTGCGCGACCTGCTGAACCCGGCGTCGCCGTTCGAGCGCTCGATGGAACGGCTCGACGAAGAGCGCCGGCTGTTCGGCGTCGCCGTGTCGCGCGCGCGGACGCGCGTGCTGCTGACTGCAGCGCGCGAGTCGAGCCAGCGCGAAGCGCTCACGCCGTCGCCGTTCGTTCATCTGGCCGGGCTCGAATGGCTCCGGCCGGAACCCGCCGAGCCGGGATCGGACGCGCTGACGCGGGATGAAGCGGAAGCCGCCGCGCGGCGCGCGCTCCGCAACGGCGCGGCGGACGAGCGCGCGCTCGACATGCTCGCGCGCCTGCCCGGCGTCGACCCGGACACGTGGTGGTACGAACGAGAGTGGACCGACCCGGGGATCCCGATCGCGCCGGAGGAGCTGCGGACGAGCTACTCGCGGCTGTCGAACTACGACAACTGCGCGCTGCAGTACCTGTATCAGGTGGAGCTCGGGCTCGATCCGCAGACGAGCCATCAGATGCTCGTCGGCACGTGGGTGCACGACATCGTCGACAAGTGCGCGCGCGGCGAGATCGCGGCGAGCGAAGAGGCGTTGATCGCGGCGCTCGACGAGGTCTGGGACCCGAAGGTGTTCGAGGCGACGGCGGTCGAGCACCGCAGGCGGCTCGATTCGGAGGAGATGCTGCGGCGCTGGCTGCGCACCGATGGGCAGCAGGCGGTGCTCGCGACGGAGGTAGGCTTCGAGTTCCCGATCGACGGCGCGATCATGCGTGGACGGATCGACCGCGTGGTGCGTTTCGGCTCGAACAAGACGCGCGTGACCGACTACAAGACCGGCCGCAGCTCGAAGAGCGACGACGAGATCAAAGAAGACCTGCAGCTCGCCTCGTACTATCTCGCGCTGAAGCGCGACCCGAGCCTCGCGAACCTCGGCGAGCCGAAGTACGTCGAGCTCGCATACCTCGGCGCCTTCTGGCAGGACGGGTTCGTCCGCAGAGGCTTCGACCCGACGGCGGTCGAGAACTTCGAGCAGCTCGCGCAGCAGCGACTCGAGGACTTCGTCGCCGGGATCCGCGCGGAGCGGTTCGCGCCGTCGCCGAGCGCGGATTGCCAGTGGTGCCGGTTCAAGACGCTCTGCCCCGTGTGGCCCGAAGGTGACGAGGTCGATCTATGACGGACGAGCTGTTCTACGACGACGCGCCGCACGAAGTGATCGACGCGCTCGGTGGTCGCGCGCCGACCGTGCAGCAGTGGCGCGCGATCTCCGCGCCGCTCGAGCCGTGCGTGCTGATCGCAGGCGCCGGCTCCGGCAAGAC
>JBHELL010000115.1:0-8763 GCA_046263075.1 Actinomycetota bacterium
CGGAACGGGCGAGTCGCGCAACGCTTGCTCGGCAGCGCCGAGATCGACTTCTACCACGTAATGCTTCTCCGGCAACGCTCCGAGCTGTGAGTGGATCACGTCGAGCCGCGCGCGCTCGAGACGAGGGAGTGCAACGGTCGCGCGCGCTCGCGCTACCTGCAGCATCGTCGTCGTATGGTGCGAGAGGCCGCGGTGACGCTCCCGCGCGTCTGCGAACGAGAGCCGGGCTACGACGAACGGGCTCCCTCCGAGCGCGTCGACGGCATCGATCACCGCCGCGGACCCGAGCAACGCGAAGCCCCACCGCGAGCCGGTGCCGATGTTCCCCGGCCCCATCGAAACCACGGCGAGATCGGCCGCGGCGACCGCGCGCGCAGCGATCAGCGCGCCGTGCAACGTGACGGCTTCGTGGTCTCCTCCGATCGCTTGACCGGCCGTGAACGTCGCCTGCACCAAGCCGGATGCTCGCAACGCCGGAACGGTTTCAGAGAACCCCATGTGGAGCGCGGCGCCGTCCGTCATGACGTACGCGACGCGCAACGCAGGAGCAACGGTGCGCGCGCCGATGATCGCGGGCGCAACCGCCGAATGAAGGCCGGCGACCACGACCGGCATCGAGTCCAGCGACGCAGACGCGTCGATCGCCGCGCGATGCGTCTCCTCGACGACATCGACGGCGGTCTGAAGGGGCGTATAGCGGAGCTTCATCGCGCGAGAGGTGGGTACGTCGCCGGCAGTCGAGCTCTCGACGGCGATGACGAAGTGGACGCCACCCGTGCCGAGACCCAGCTCGACCGCCGTCGTGTTCAGCAGCACGCGCGCGCCCGGCTCGATGACGCCGACCAAAGACGGATATGCGATCGCGCGCGCCCGTTCCCCGTCTATGTCGACGACGATCTCGAGCACATCTCGTCGCTCGGAGACGATGTCGACGACCGTTCCGCGGCGTCTCGTGATCATGGGGGACAAAGCCTAATGCCGCCGCTAGCATTGCCCGCGAGATGGAGAAGGTCGAGCGCCTCGTCAACCTCATCGCCCTGCTGTTGTCGACGCGCCGGCCGCTCGCCGCGTCCGAGATCCGCGCGAAGCTCCCCGGCTACAGCGAGGAGAGCGACGAAGCGTTCCACCGCATGTTCGAGCGTGACAAGGTCGAGCTGCGTGAGCTCGGATTCGTCCTCGAGACGGATCAACCCCTGGACGCCGACATGGGATATCGGATCTCGGGCCGAGAAGCGCTGCTCGAAGATCCGGGGCTGCTTCCCGACGAGATGGCGGCGTTGTCACTCGCCGCGCAAGCGTGGGGAGCCGGAGCGGACGGAACGCTCGGCCTGCTGAAACTTTCGGTCGGGGCAGGCGTGGGCGAGCCCGGTGCCACGGGATGGCTCCTGCCCCGTGTCGCGGTCGACAAGCCGGTGACGACGCTCCTCGACGCGATCGAGCAACGGAAAGTCGTGCGCTTCGCATACCGCGCCGTCGGGGGAGCCGACGAAGAAGAACGTGTCGTCGAGCCGCACCGGCTGTATCACCGCGGCGATTGGTACCTCATAGGGTTCGACCGCGCGCGCGGCGCGATCCGTCATTTCAAGCTTTCGCGGATCGCCGGGGATATCAAGGAGAGCGGCGGCTCGCAGTTCGAGCCGCCGCCGCCCGACGCGCGCGCCGTGCCGCACGGACCCTGGGAAGGCGACGAGATCGCCGCCGTCGTTCGGGTCGCTTTCGACTCGAACGCCGCGTGGTGGGTGGAGCGACGAACAGGCGCGCGCCGGATCCTCGACCGCGAAGACGGATGGGTCGAGCTCGAGATGGCGTGTGCCGACATCCACACGTTCGCCGGATGGATCGCAGGTTTCGCGGACGCAGCGGTCGTGCTGGAGCCGCCGGCCGTGCGTGACGCGGTCGCCGCACACTTGCGCGCGACCGTGGAGGCGTGATGCCTCTCGCGCGAAGTGCGGATCGCTTGCGCCGGATCCTCGTCCTCGTTCCGTGGGTGATGGCGAACAAGGGATGCTCCGTCGACGACGTGTGCGCACGCTTCGGGATGACGCGCGACGAGCTGTCGGGAGATCTCGAGCTCCTCTTCATGTGCGGTCTTCCGCCGTTCGGGCCGGGCGACCTGATGGAGGCCTACATCGACGGCGACGAGGTCGTGATCCGGTTCGCCGACTACCTGGCGAAGCCACCGCGGCTCACGCGAACAGAAGCGATCGGGTTGCTCGTGATGGGTCGCGCGCTGCTCAACATGCCCGGCCTCGAGGAGGCGGACTCACTGCGGCGCGCGCTCGACAAGCTGTCGGACGCGATATCGCCTCGCGACGCGCAGAGCGCGACCGACGCGGCCGGACGGATCGACGTCGAGCTCTCGACGACGGGGACGGAGCGGCTCGGCGACGTCCGGCGAGCGATCGACGACCGCGCGCGGCTGCGGATCGCCTATTACTCGGCGGGCCGCGCCGAGATGTCCGAACGTGAGATCGACCCGCTGCTCGCGTTCAATGCGCAGGGCTACTGGTACGTCGTGGCCTACGACCACGCGAGCAGCGAGCAGCGTCTGTTCCGGATCGATCGGATCAGAGACATCACAGCGACGGGCGAAACGTTCGGTCCACGCACGCCGATGGCGATCCGGCCGGGACTGTTCACGCCGTCGCCGCGCGACTTGCATGTCGAGATCGAGATCACACCCGGAGCATCGTGGATCAGGGAAGTCGTTCCCATCGAGGAAGGCTCGACGCGGACGCGGCTACACATCCGCACCCCTCACCTCGCGTGGCTCGTCCGGTTGTTGCTGTCGGCGGGTCCGGCTGCGCGCGCGGTTTCGCCTCCGGAGCTCGTCGACGCGGTGACAGATGCGGCGCGGCGCGCGCTGTTGCCGTACGGCGAAGGGAAGCCGACGAGGGCGGACAAGCCTGCGAAGAGGGAGAGGCCGGGGAAGAGCCGGGGGCCGGCGACGGCTACGACGCGCGCGCAGCGCCCACGGCCGGCGAAGGAGCGGCCGGCTCGTTCAAAGCGACTTCCGCCGCCGGAAGCGTGAACCGGAACGTCGAGCCTTCGCCCGGCGTGCTGTCGATCTCGATGGTGCCGCCGTGCGCGTTGATCCATCCGCGAACGATGTAGAGGCCGAGGCCGGTTCCGGGGATCTCGCGCGCCAGAGCGGATGGGAGGCGGCGGAACTTCGCGAAGAGCGATGCTGCTTCTTCTGCCGTCATGCCCGGCCCATGATCGGTTATCGACACTTCGAGATGCCCCCCGAACGATCCGACCGTCACGACGACGGGTTCGGGCGCAAGGGAGTACTTCACGGCGTTGTCGATCAGATTGACGAGCACCTCTTCGATGCGATGACGATCGGCCGATGCGGCCGGGAGCGTCGACGGCGCGCGCACCTCGATCTCGCGTCCCGGCCACTTCGACCGGAACTCATCACACACCGAGCGGCACAACAGCGCGAGATCCACCGGCGCGCGCTCGACATGCACGCGCCCCGAATCGATGCGCGACACGGCCGCCAGATCGTCGACGAGCCGGGCGAGCCGGTTGGACTGCTCGTTCACGAGGGAGAGGTACTCGTTCCGCTTCTCTTCCTCGAGCCGGTCGAAGCGCGTCATCAACGTCCGCGTGAAGCCTTTGATCGCCGTCAACGGCGCGCGCAATTCGTGCGCTGCCATCGAGACGAAGTCGCGTTGCTCCATCTGTTCTTCTTGCATCCGTTGCGCAGCGTTGCGCTCTTCGGTCAACCGGTCGGCCAGCGCGCGCAATTTCCGTTCCGAGTCGAACACGTACAGCCCGAAGATCATCAGTGCGCCCGCGAGCCCCACCGCGAGGAGCGAACGCGACGGGAGGAACGACGGCGCCTGACCCGTCGCCTCAGCCGACGTGACGTAGATGAGGACGCCGGCGAGCGCCGTGAGAACGGTGAATGTGACCAGCCACAGGCGCTTCCGCGCCCGCGCGAGATCAGCCCCGGCTCCGCGTTCCATGCTCCAGATATCGGCCCATGGCCACGGCGGGTGTAGAGGAAGACTCGCAGCGTGAGCGATGCGTACGGAAACCGAACTGCGGGCGGAGATGACGAAGATTGGCTAGAACCCGAAGGCATCGCGGTCGTTTGATGGGTTGAGCGACCCGAGACGGGGGAAGCGGCTAAAGAGGCAGATAGACCGGCCCGATACACCCGACAACGAAGCGAGATCTGGAGGACGAAGTGACGACGATCCGGGCGACGTGCCCAGCGTGCGGGGAGGTGGAGCTCACTCCCGACGATATCGAGCTCCGCGTCTGCACTCAGCCGTCCTCGTCCTACTACCAGTTCCAGTGCCCGCTCTGCGACGAGCAGATCCGGAAGCCTGCCGACGATCGGGTCGTCCAGCTGCTGATCTCCGGGGGTGTCTCCGCGACGGTGTGGCAGCTTCCCGAAGAGGTGCGTGAGGCCCACATGGGTCCCGCGCTCACAACAGACGACCTGCTCGACTTCCATTTGCTCCTCGAGCGCTCGGACTGGTTCGACCGCCTTCTCCAGGTCACGGCCGAGCCCTAGGCCGCTAGGCTTCCGGGGTGAGCATCCTCGCCCTCGGTTACGCGTTCTGGATCGTCGGATCGATCCTCCTGCTGTTCGGCGCGCTCGTCGTCCTCACGTTCGCCCTCGGGCTCGTCCGGCAGGTGAAAGCCGTCGCTCGACGGATGGAAGGCGCGCGCACCTCACTCGGATCGTCGCTGGCCGATGCGCGCGCCGAAACCGAACGTGCGGCCGAACTCGTACAAAGCGTCACCGCCCGGAGGAGGCAGGCTGCGGGTCGTCGAAGAGGTCGGGGTGTAAGCTGAAATCGGCCGGCGATCCGGCGAGGAAGGTGACGTCATGGGCTGGGACAATCCCATAAAGATCTTGGTCATCCTTCTGCTTGCCCTTCTGATCTTCGGCGCGAAGCGATTGCCTGAGATCGGGCGCGGGCTCGGGAAGGGTTTGCGTGAGTTCCGCGATGCCACGAAGGGGCTCGGCGACGATGTGAAGTCCGCAGCCGACAAGCCCGCGGAACCCAAGGCGGAAGAGCGTTCCGCCGAGCCGCCCAAGGTCGAATAGCACCCCGCGAACGGGTGCAGCTTCGCCGAAGGAGACGGCCCGGCGGTCACATGACCGTCGTCGAGCATCTCGAAGAGCTCCGCTACCGGCTCCTGGTTTCCGTCGCTGCGGTCGTCCTCGGCGCGATCCTCGCGTACATCTTCTACAACCCCATCCTGCGTCTTCTGAAGCATCCCCTCGATCAGGGGGGCCACATCGGCAACGCGCGCGTCGACGACCTCTACGTCACCGGGATCGCGACTGCGCTGATCTTGCGCGTAAAGGTCGCAGCATTCGCCGGCTTCGTGTTCGCGCTCCCGGTCGTGCTGTTCCAGTTCTGGCGCTTCATCACGCCGGGGCTCGAGCAGAATGAGAAACGGTTCGCCCTTCCGTTCGTGCTCTCATCGGTCGGGCTTTTCGGAGCCGGGGCATACATGGCGTTTTGGGTTGCGCCGTACGGGATCCACTTCTTGCTCGCGTTCGCGGGACCACCGCTGAAGCCACTGATCCACTTCACCGAATACATCAACTTCATCATGCTGATGGTCTTGGTGTTCGGGCTCTCGTTCGAGTATCCCCTCGTTCTCGTGTTCCTCGCGTACGCCGACATCTTGTCATCCGCGAAGCTGCGGAAATGGCGGCGGTACGCCGTCTTCGCGACCGTCGTGTTCGCCGCACTCGCAACGCCGCAACAAGATCCTTTCAGCAATCTCGCGCTCGCGGTTCCGCTGTACCTGCTGTACGAGCTGACGATCCTCGTCATCCGGTTCGCGATGAAGAAGTGAGCCGGTGGGGGAGGATCGCCTCGTGGACATAGCGGCCTTCGAAGCCGGTTACTCGTTCCGGCTCGACGTGTTCCAACGGCAGGGGATCGATGCGCTCGCCGGCGGGCGCAGCGCGCTCGTCTGCGCCCCGACGGGTGCCGGGAAGACGGTCGTCGGCGAGTTCGGCGTGTGGCTCGCGCTGCAAACCGGCGGCAAGGCCTTCTACACGACACCGCTGAAAGCGCTCTCGAACCAGAAATACGGTGACTTCATCGCGCGCCACGGCGCGCGATCTGTTGGGCTGCTCACCGGTGATAACTCGCTGAACGGCGAGGCCCCCGCGGTCGTCATGACGACAGAGGTCCTACGGAACATGTTGTACGAGACATCTCCCACGCTTCGCGATCTGAAGATCGTGGTGATGGACGAGGTGCATTTCCTGAAGGATCCGTATCGCGGGGCAACGTGGGAGGAGATCCTGATCCACCTGCCGCCGGGCGTTCAGGTGGCCGCGCTGTCGGCGACCGTTTCCAACGCGAACGAGTTCGGCGACTGGCTCCGTTCCGTCCGGGGACCCACCGACGTCATCGTCGAGCACAAGCGGCCGGTCCCGATCGAGCATCGCTACCTCGTCGGGCAGCGTCTCGAGCCGATGTTCGTCGAAGAAGGCGGCGCTCGTCGCATGAACCGCGCGCTGCTGCGGCTCGCCGAGCCAGAGCAGCGTGGTCGCGGGCGCGGCGGGTACAGGGGGCCCCCGCGCGGGGGCGCACGAGGGTCGAGGCGCGCGTACGTGCCCGACCGTGTCGAGGTGGTCGAGCGGCTGCGTGCCGAATCCTTGCTGCCTGCGATCGTCTTCATCTTTTCGCGCGCGGGATGCCAGCAGGCGGTCGATGTTTGCCGAGCCGCCGGTCTCCGGTTGACGGACGCACAGGAACGGGAACGCATCCGCGAGTACGTCGCGATGCGCACTGCGTCGCTTCCGGAAGAGGACCACGCGGTTCTCGGCTACGACCTATGGGTCGATGCACTCGAGCGCGGGATCGCCGCGCACCACGCAGGCTTGATCCCGCTGTTCAAGGAAACGGTGGAAGAGCTGTTCGAGCGCGCGCTGGTGAAGGTCGTCTTCGCCACCGAGACGCTTGCGCTCGGCATCAACATGCCTGCGAAGACCGTCGTGATCGAGCGGCTCGTCAAGTGGACGGGGGAGCGGCACGAGCTGATGACGCCGACGGATTACACGCAGCTCACGGGCAGAGCGGGACGGCGCGGTATGGACACGGTGGGGTACGGCATCACGTTGTTCCAGCGCGACATCACGTTCGACCGGATCGCTTCGCTCGCGGAAGGACGGGAATTCCCGCTGATCTCGTCGTTCCGGCCGTCGTACAACATGGCGGTGAACCTGCTTCGCACGCATACCGTCGAAGATGCGACGCGGTTGCTCAACCTGTCGTTCGGACAGTTCCTCGCAGATCGCAGCGTCGGACGTCTCCAGCGAGAGATCGAAAAGAACGAACGGTTCCTCGACGGGTATCGAGGAAACATCCTGTGCGACCGCGGGGACTTCGCGGAGTACTGGGCGCTGGCGTCGGTGGAGCGGCGCGCGCGCGCAGACGAGGTCGACACCTTCAGGCGCGATCGCGCGCGCGCCGTGCGCGAAGCCTTCGGCGCCTTGCGCCGGGGGGACGTCGTCCCGATCCGGCGCGACGGCCTCGCTGCGGTGCTCGACGTGCGTACCGGGAAGAGCGGAGATCAGCAGCCACTCGTCCTTACGATGCAACGACGCTTGCGACGCCTTGCGATCCGGGACTTCCGCGAGCCGCCCGTGGTCGTCGGCTCGATAACGATCCCGAAGGGCGACGTCCGCTCGGCGCGCGTCCGTCACGAGGTCGCGCGCGCGCTCGAGGCGCTGCCGCCGGCCGAGCCTCGGGAGCTAGATCCGAAGCGCCGCCCGAAAAGGGAAAGCGCCGCGGCTCTCGAAACGTATCCGGTCCACGCCTGCCCCGATCGGGAAGAGCATGAGCGCTGGATGATCCGCATCGAAGAGCTCGAGCGTGAGACGGCTGCGCTCCGCCGGCGCGTGCGAGCGCGAACCGAGACGCTGGCGCGCACGTTCGAACGCGTGATCGCGGTCCTCGAGACGTTCGGATATATCGCGGCGGAGACGGTCACCGAGAAGGGTGACCAGCTCGCGCGGATCTATAACGAGAGCGATCTGCTCGTTGCGGAGGCGATCGGGCGCGGAGTGTTCGACGAGCTCGAGCCGGGTGAGCTCGCCGCGGTTGCGTCGACCGTCGTGTTCGAGACACGGATGGGTGTGCCCGACGACACGATGCCGAACGACCGCACCGACCGCGCGTGGCGAGGGATGGTCCGTCTGTACCGGCAGATCCACGACGCGGAAGAGCAACACCGGCTGACGCTCGTGCGCGAGCCGGATCCGGGCTTCGCGTGGCAGATCCATCGGTGGGCGTCGGAGGCGCCCCTCGAAGAGGTCCTCGAAGAAGGCGAGATGTCTGCCGGCGATTTCGTCCGCAGCGTGAAGCAGGTGTGGGACCTGCTCCGACAGCTCGCCGAGATCGAGGCCGGCGAAACGTTCAGCGCGCGCTGTCGCGATGCCGCCAAGGCGATCTACCGCGGCGTCGTCGCGTACAGCGGCGCGCTGTAACTATTGCTCGCGCTGGTAGTAGACCGTCCACGTCCCGCCGCCGCCTTCGGAGCGATACGCGCTTGCGACGATCCGGATCTTGCCCGATGCGTCGAGCCGCACCTGGTTGAACTCCGGCATCTCTTCGGCGCCGTGGAACAGCGGCGTTTGCGTCGTGCGCGCGACCGCTACCGTGGGCGTTCCGGTCTGGGCGCCGGTGATGCGCGCGCCGTAGAGATACCAGTCGGCGGTGTCCGACGTGCTCGCGAGCGGCGTCGGGCTGCCGAGCCATTCGACGG
>JBHELL010000116.1:0-18963 GCA_046263075.1 Actinomycetota bacterium
GCACCAGCCGTAGTTCGGGAGCGACGGGTCGAGGTCGCACACGCGCTACATCCACTGTCCGCCCCACGGGGCAGGATCGAAGTAGGGAACGACCCGGAACGGACGCGCCGCAGCCGCGCGCAGCGCGCGGAACATCGCGCCGGCCGGGATCATCTTCGGCGTCGCCGAGTCGCACGCGTCGACGACGAATGCCATCCGGCCGAACAGCGCGCGCTTGTGCCGGTCGGCTACGCGCCAGTCGACGAACCAGGCCCGCTTGTAGATGCGCCCGGCGTATGTCTCGCTGTTGCCGGTGCCGAGATTCTCGTATTCACCGGCGCGCAGCCGCAACGTGTTCTCCCACCGAGACACGTCGACGAATGCGATGACGCCGTCGCCGGTGACCAGGGACGCGCCGATGCCGTGAACGACGACGCGTCCGCGCGCGTCACGCACGCGGGCGCGCAACCCGGCGAGCTTCACAGGGTCGAAGAAATCGCCGAGCCGCAGCTTCGTCACGAAACCGAAGACGGGATCGTCCGTCACGTCCGGCGCGACGAGACGCTCGATCTCGTCGCGAGGGAGCAAAGCGTCTTCCGCGCGCACGACATCGTCGGCGTCGAGCGCGCGCACGAGCGCGTCGACGTCACCTCGGCGGACGCCGGGGTAGACGTCCAGCACCACCACGCGCGCGCCGGTCGCGCGCAGGCGCGCCGCGATCGCGTCCCACCCGACGTCACACTCGGCCGCCGGACCGCCGGGGATCGTCGGGAGCCGGTCGTAGTTCGGCGCGCGGTCGCGCAGGTGCATGGGCACGTCGCGCGCGCGCTCGTCGATGACGGTCATGCCGATGCCACCAACAGATGGCCGAGGCCGACGATCGCGGCCTCGTCGCCGAGCTCCGCGACGCGAACCTCGGTGCGGTAGCTGCCGAACAGGTGCTCGTTGACGAGCGGCTCGACGCCGTTCGTGACCGGGTTCCCCGGCGTCATCGGTCCGCCGCCGAGGATGATCACGTCGGGCGCGTGCGCGCTCGCGAGTGCGACGAGCGCGCGCACGAGCCGCGCGCGGTACCGCTCGACGCCCGCGATCGCTGCCGGCTCTTCGCGCTCGTACGCGTCGTATACCTCCGGAACCGTCGAGTACAAGCCGCCGCAACACTCGACGATGCGCCGCGCTGCGCACAACGCTTCGATCGTCCCGCGCTGACCGGACGTGTCGAGATCGCCGGTATCGTCGGTGATCGGGATGAAGCCGCCGAGGATGCCCCCGCCGTAGATGCCGCCGGTGACCGGGATCCCGTCCTCGATCACAGCAACGCCGACGCCGGTCCCGATCGTCACGACCACCGCGCGCGCCGCCCCCCGGCCGGCTCCCGCGGTCGATTCTCCCGTCGCGTACGCGATCGCATCGTTCGTGACGAGCGCACGCTCCACGTCGAACAGCTCTTGCAGCAGCTCGGCGATGTTCGTTCCTTCTAGTCCGTCGTGCTTTCCGGGGAGCGATACGAGCACGCCGTCGTCGTTGACGAGCCCGGGAACACACATCGCCGCTTCATCGGGAGCGTCCCCGTCGAGCACCTGCTCGCCGATACGCGCGATCGCTTCGACGAGCTTCTCGTCGCCGATCTCGTAGACGCCGCGGATCAGCAGGCGATCGCCTTCGATGACGCCGGTCTTCACTCGTGTTCCGCCGAGATCCATCAGGAGCGACGTCACGGCTTCACCTCATGAAGGCCGGCTGCGTCGACGTCGAACGTGCGCCCGCGATAGCGCAGGTTGCGCAACGCGCCGTCGAACGACGATGCGAAGCGCGGCGTCGCGTCGATACCGTCGAGCCGAGCGCTGACCCCGAACAGTCCTTCGACGATCGCCTGCACCCACGCACCTCCCGACGAAACCGCCCAGTCGGTGATGTAGGGGAAATCCGACGGCGCCTTGCGCGCTCCGCCGGCGTCGGGATCGATCACCGGCTCGGCGAAATGCGCTTGCCCGTACGGGCCTTGGTTTCCACTGCGGCCGAGCCCTCGCAGCCACTCGACCGCGAGATCGTTGTACCCCGAGCGGAACAAGCCGAGCACGCCGAGCGGGGGCCACGCGGGATACGCGCCGGTCCACTGGTGATTCGGCCGAACGCTGAAACTCGCATCGGGATCGAGCGGCGACAGCGCGTGCATCCACGCCGGCGTGTACAGCTCGCGACGGAAGAACGAAACCATCTCGTCCTTCTGCTTGTCGCTTAGATCGCCGTCGATCGTCGTGAGCAAGGTGATGAAGTCGTAGCAATGTCGCACGGGGACGAGGCGCCCATCGGGGAACCGTGTGTGCCACCAGCCCTCCCCTGCGAGCTCTTGGATCGTCGCGCACAGCGCCGATGCTTGCGTCCGCAACTCGCGCGCGTCGCCGGCGTCGCCGGCGCGCTCTGCCACGTCTGCGGCGAACCGAAGCGACCACACGTTGCCGGCGTTCAGCGCAGCGATCTCGTGCACGTATGTGCTGACGCATTCCAGGAGGTTGCCGATGCCGCCGTAGTCGGCGAGCCCGCTCGGCGTCTTGAAGCGTTCCCAGTTTGTCGCATAACCCCGCAACCGCTCACCGACCGTCTGCGATCCTGCGCGCGCGCCCAGCCACGCGTGGTCGCCGCTCCACCGGAGATAGTCCGCGATCATCTTCGTCATCGCGTAATCGTTGACGGAGTACCAGCCCCCGACCGGGCCTCCGGTGAGCCATTCTGTGCCGAAGCACGAGTGGATGTCGGTGGTCATCCAGTGCTCGAGGTGCATCCGCATGATCTGCGGGTCGAGCAGCGCATGCACGATCGACGACAAGCTGAAGTCCCACAAGAAAGTCACCGTCTGCCAATAGCGGGGCATCAAGGTGTCGTACGTCCTGCCGAACGCACCGCCATCGCGGCGGAAGTACACGACGGCGAGGATGCCGGAGAACCACGCGCGCAGCACGTCGTCGTCGCCGGTCTCGAGCGCCGGCAGCGATCCGCCGTAGCGGTCGTTACCCGGCGTGAAGATCGCGCGCAGCTCGTCGTTCCAGTCGTCGCGCGCGGCGTCGATCGCGCGTCCGGCGTCGATCGTGGTGAACGTCTGCATCGCATCGGCTTCACTCGAGCCGATCGCGTTCACGAGATCGATCACGACGCGCTCGCCCGCGCCGGCGTGAAGTCGCCATTCCAGCCGGTCGCTCGTCGCGCGATCGGGCCGTGGGCGCGCACCTTGCACGGACCACGCCGCTGCGTCGCGCGCCCCGAACACGACGGCGTTGCTCGACGGCTCGACGCGGATGTCGTGTTCCCAGGAGACCGGCGGCACCGGCGCGAGCCATGCATCGTTCTTGCGCGTCACGCCGCTGCGGATGCCGACGGCGACGTCCAGGTCGCGCGCGCTGCCGGATACGTTCTCGAGCTCCAACCGGACGACCGCAGCGCGCGCACCACGCGGCATCGCGGTGATCGTTCGGATGCGCCAGCCGTTCCACTCGGCGTCGCGTTCGATGCGATCCGGCCGCCAAGTGAAGCCCACCGGGGTTCCGGTCGACGCGAAATAGCGGCCGTCGATGAACAGCGGCCACGTGACGGTGTCGCCGGTTGCGAACGGCGGGAAGCTCAGGCTGCGGATCGCGACGGGATCGAGCTCGGCCTGCACGCACCCGATCCGATTCGTGAGGCCGGGTGGATTGAAGAGGTCGCCGAACCGGTGAACGAGCCGTGACGACGCGACGTCTTCGACAGAGGGGATCATGCGCCCTCCACCCGAACGAAACGAGGAAAGTAGATGCTGTCATCGTCGAGACACGTGTCGACGTCTGCGTTCGACGCGTACGTGCAGACGAGGACATCGTCGCCCAGATGCGGATGCGCCTTGCCCGCGTATACGAAGACGCCGTCGCGATGCGTTTCCTCCGGACGGAAGACGATCTCGGGATCGGTCCACGGCCCGATGAGCGCGGGTGCGCGCCGGATGGTGAGCGCTTGATGCGGCGGGGACATCTGCACCTGCACGGCCCCGTCGCGCGCGCGATGCACCGAGAATTCGGTTGCGCCGTGCTCGATGACCGGCTCCGCCGCCGTCCCCCACGCCGAGCCGTTCCATCGCTCCGGCTCGCCGAGATCATCGCGATCGATCTCGCCGAGCGGCCAGCGCGCGAGTGAGAGTCGTTTCCGTTCGTCCCATCCGAAGACGACGAGATGATCGTCCTCGACCAGCGCGGACGCGCCGAGCACGATCGATTCCGTTCGCTCGGCGACACGCATGGTGCGCCATGCGCGCGGCTCGTCGTCGGGGTTTTCGACACGAATGGCAGCCCAACCGAAGACGTCGAAGAAACCGAGCGCGCCGAGCTCTCTCCACTCGTCGATCGCGCCCGAGCCGCCGGCGGGTGAACGGACCTGCATCATGAACAGGAGCAGCCGCTCGCCGACGCGCGCGCCGTGCAACGGCCAGTACCACGTTCCCGGTGGCGCCTCGAAGAATGAGCCGTCCGGTGCGCGATCCCACGTGAACCCGATCGTGGCGCGCGTCGGATCGGAACCCCGCTGGATGCCGACCGAGTTGCGGATGAAGCGCGCGTCGCGACGCGACGAGCCGTCGACGAACGTGTCGCCGAAGAGCCACAACGTCTTCTCGTCGCCGAGCGGCACCGAGTATGCGTCGTCGCTGCCGAGCCACCGCGGATCCGAACGGAAGAGCCGGTCCGCGTCGGACCACGGCTCGGCACGAAGCGTCGTCGAGCCGCGCGCGTCAACCACGGCGCACCGGCTCGACGACGAACGGAACGAGCGACGAACGAACGATCAGCCGAAGAACACGTCGTCGTAGACGACGCCGCCGATCCACGCCGAGTCGCTGTAGCCGAACAAGACCGTCGCGTAGGCGGCGCCCGGAGGCGACGCGACGATTCCGCTCTTGAAGAGCCAGCTCCCGCCCGACGAGTGGCAATCGTCGAGCATCGCGTCGCCCGTCGCGAACGTCACGTAGCTCGAGGTGTGCGTTGTCGTTGAGCAATCCACGACAACGCTCGGGCCCTTCGTGTAGGCAGGCAGGTGCGTCGCCGGGTCGATCAAGGGCGCGTGGTTGGCGTCGTACCAGCGCACCCACGTGACCGGGCCGCTGCCGTCCATCACGATCGACAGCTGGTAGTAGTAGGACAGCGTATAGGTGTGCTTCTCCACAACCGGGATCGGCAGGTCGGTCCGCCATGCAGGCGCTTCGGTGTAGAAGCTGCCGTAGACCTGGTCGCGTTGCGGTCCCCCTGGCACGGTCGTGCACTGCACGCTGCAGTCGCTGCGCGGAACTCCCCACGAGCCCGAGATCCCCGCGGCCCAGACGCCGCTGTGGTGCGCGTTGGGCGTATGGTCGAACAATTCGGTTGCGCCCTCGGCGATCCAGTTCTTCGGCCACACAGGCTGCGGCTTGATACCGGCCGTCCGCTGCGCGTCGATCGCCTGTTGGGGCAGATAGCTCTGTTCGAACCCCGCGTTCGGGATCAAGTTGCCTGCACGCGCAGGCGCGAACGGCAGGATGACCGCCGTCAGCGCGAAGGCCAGGAGAACCCTGCCGTTGTACCGAAACTTGCTCTTCATGGGACTCCTCCTCGCGGGCTCGCGTCGCGACCCCAGCTCGACAATCATTCGCCCTCGCGGTTGCAGACTCCTGCGCGCGCACCACGCACTCACGATCCGACCACGAGCTCGAACCTCGTGCCGTCGCCCCGGTACCACGCGTGGAACCGCTCGAAAGGAACACCGTGCTGATCGCGATTGACGGCCCACAGCGACAACATCGCGCTCCCCTTGCGCACGCCGAGGTGCCGCGCGAGAGACCCGTCGGCGACCGCCGCCTCGATCGCGCGCGCGCCGGATCGCGGGTGGACGTCGAAATCGGCTCCGAGCACCGCGTACAGAGACACGTCGGTGAGATCGCGGCCCGCGAGGGCCGCGAACCGCGGTACCGGAAGATGCGTTTCGACGTAAACGACCGGTTCGCCGTCGACCTCGCGGACGCGCGCGAGCAACAATGCGTCGGCACCTTGCACGAGCCCGAGATCGGCTGCGACGTCGGGTGGAGCAGGAACGATCGACTGCTGAAGGACGCGCGTTTTCACATTGCTGCCGTGGCTCGACACTTCGTCGAAGAAGCCGCGAAGCTCCTGCACGACGATGTTCGTCATGTGTGCGCGCGCGACGGAGGTGCGGCGGCCTTTCTGCTTGCGGACCAGCCCGCGCGCGGCGAGCTCGCCGAGCGCCTGGCGCACCGCGGTCCGAGACACCCCATGTACCTCGCACAGCTCGGCTTCCGACGGGAGAACGTCTCCGGGGTGGCGGCGGCCGTCCGTGATCTCGCGCTCGATGATGCGGGCGAGTTGCGCGTAGTACGGGATCGGCACGTCTCGCCGGACGCGGCCTGCGACGTCGAGGTCGGACCCCAGCGTGTTTTGGGCCATTATTGTAATCCTATCATGATACCTTTAAGATGCGAAGGCCCCAAAGGGAAGCAGTGAGGGATGCCGACCGAGCAGATCAATCCCCATCCTTCGAAGCGCCGGCACCTTCCTGCCGTCGTGTTCATCTCGGTCGCGACCGCCCTCGGCGTCTTCGTCGCGCTGTTGCCGCGGACGGGGAATCAGCCTCCCCCGCCCACCGTCGCAGAGTTCGCGCCGCAAGCCGCGCGCGAGATCCGCAACTCCCTTTCCGACCAGTCGTCGCAGTTCGGCAGAGGCCCGGGGCGATGTGCGAGCGCGGCCGACTGCGCGAAGAAAGAGCAGGAGAAGACGCGCCCGGTGATCCACGTGCCGCTCGTGAAGCAGTGCTACGGCGACCCGCCTGAGATCCCTCGTCAATCGCCGGATCCTCAGTCGCCCCCGTGCATCCCGTACTGGGACGGTCCACCTAACACGGCCACCGCGACCGGTGTGTCGGCGAACGAGATCCGCGTTGCGTTGCCCACCTACGCGTTCGAAACGGCCGACGACGTCCTATATCTGGTCGACTACTTCAACAAGCAGTTCCAGTTCTACCGCCGGAAGATAACGGTCGACGTTTTCTCTGCGAGCGGCGGACTGTACTCGCAGCCGGATCCGTCACTGGAGATCGCAGACGCGAAGCATGTAAAAGAGCACAAGGATTTCGCGTCGTTGTCGACCGGCGGCCGGTACGGATCGGAGCACTTGTACTACGACGCGCTGGCGCGCGATCACATCTTGAGCGTGGCACACCGCGCCGGCACGAAGACGACCGAGCCCTATCTCGACGGGTTCTCGCCGTACCGCTGGAGCGTCGTACCGGGTATCGACATGATGCAGGCGCAGATGGCGACCTTCATGTGCAAGGTCTTGAAGACCGGCGCCCCTATCTACGCCGGGCCGGGGATCACCGCACCGACCCGGACGTTCGGCCTCGTGTACGAGCTCGCGAAGGATCAGACGGTTCCCAACCTCGACGATCTCCGCACGCGCCTCAGGGGATGCGGGATCACGCTCGGCGCCGACATCGAGGACGACGAGAACGGCGGGCCGACGCGCAGCGGCTCGAGCACCGTCTTGAAACTGATCCAAGCGAACGTCACCTCCGTCGTCTGCTTTTGCGACGACGCGGACGTGCAGAGCGCGCTGATGCAGAATGCGACGGCACAGCAGTACCGGCCGGAGTGGATCCTCTCGACCTACATCGACGCCGACGTCGACAACTCGTTCCAGAAGGCTCCACCCGACCAGTCGAGCCACGTGATCGGGCTCTCGTTCCGCAACAAGTGGCTCCCGCGCGAGTACATGCCGTGGTACTGGGCGATCAAAGATGCGCATCCGGAGTTCGACCCGTCGGCGGCGGAGGCATACGACCTCGCGGCGCGCTATTCCTCGTTGCTGCTGCTCGCGTCGGGGATCCAAACAGCAGGACCGAACCTGACGGCGAAGACGTTCGAGACGGGCTTGCAAGCCACGACGTTCCCGAACCCCGGCGCGGAAGGCGCGCCGTATTACCAAGCCTGGGTCGGGTTCCCGAACGGCGATCACACGATGATGCACGACGCGACGATGTACTGGTTCAGCCCGAGCGATCGCGGAACCATGGACCCGACGAACCCCGGCGCCGTCTGTTACGTCGACCGCGGGAAGCGATACGAGCTCGACGCGTGGCGACCGCAACAACCCGCGTTCCATTCCGGGAGCTGTCGCCCGTGACGCGCGCGCGCGCGCTCATCGCCGAGCGCGGCGAGATCGTCGGCGTGCTCGCTGCGATGATCGTCGCCGCGTTCTCCTTCCCGCACCTGATGCCTGCCGCGGTTGCGACACTTGGAACGCTCGGAGGGTTGGCGCTCGGGCTGCACGCGCTCGGGTTGATGCTCGTCTATAGAACCGACGGGATCATCAACTTCGCGCAAGTGCAGATCGGCGCGGTCGGGGCAACGTTCTTCGTTCTGTTCGCTCGCTACGTACCGGTCCTCACCGCGATCCGCCGCGCGTGCCCTTCCTGCATCGAACGCATCACACCGCTGGAGTACCGCATCAACTACGTGTTCGCGGCGATCGGCGGCTTGCTCGTTTCGATCCTGATGGGGTGGCTGATCTCTGTCCTCGTGATGCGGCGGTTCGCGAACGCGGCTCGTCTGATCCCGACCGTTGCGACGCTGTTCCTGGTCCCGGTGCTGGGGCTCGCGCAACGCGCGCTGGGCAACGGGTTGGTCACGCAAGAGCAGCGCGAAGCTTCGGGAGGTGCGGTGACGCTCGGCGCTCCAACGTCCCCGTCGCGCTTCTCCTTCCGGTGGGGACCGGCGGTCTTCGGGCTTCCGCAGATCCTGCTTGCCGTCGTCGTCGTCGTGGCGCTCGCCGCAGTCACGTATTACTTGCGTCGCACGCGCAGCGGGACCTCGTTGCGCGCCGTCGCCGATAACCCTTCGCGAGCAGCGACGCTCGGCATCAACGTTGCGAAGGTGAAGAACCGCGCGTGGGTCATCGCTGCCGCGCTCTCCGGGGCTGCATCCATCCTCGCTGCGATGACGGCCGGTGCCCCGGACGCCGGCGCGCTCGGCGTGCAGACGACGGTTCGCATCCTCGCCGCGGCGGTCATCGCGCGCATGGCGAGCCTCCCCGCCGCGGTCGCCGCAGCGGCGGCGCTCGGCCTCTTCGAAACATCGCTCGACTGGAGCTTCAACGCTGCATCGTTACTCGACGGGTTGCTTCTCGTCGTCATCGTCGTGGTGCTCTTCGCACAGCGCGCGCGCACCACGCGCGCCGAGCGCGAGGCCGGATCGGGATGGCGGTTCGCCCCGGAAGTCCGCCCTATCCCCGCCGAGCTGCGTTCACACGCCACGGTGAAGACGTGGATCCGCTGGGGTGCGGTGATCCTCGCCGTCGCGACGCTCGGGTATCCGTCCGTGATGAGCTCGTCGCAGGTGAGCCTCGGCATCGCAGCGTTGCTCGCGGCGATCGTAGGGCTGTCGTTGCTCGTGCTCACCGGCTGGGCCGGACAGATCAGCCTCGGGCAGATGGGTTTCGCGGCGGTCGGCGCATACGTCGCCGCGGCATCGCGCGCGCCGCTGCCGCTCGCGATCGTCATCGGAACGCTCGGCGGCGCGCTGATCGCCGTTGTGGTCGGTATCCCCGCACTGCGCCTGCGCGGCATGCACCTCGCGGTCGCGACGCTCGCGTTCTCACTCGCCACGTCGGCAGTGTTGCTCGACGAACGGCGACTCGGGCGTTTCCTCCCCGCATCGGTGACGCGTCCGCGCGTGCTGCTGAACGATCGCGCGTTCTACTACCTCGCGCTCGGGATCCTTGCGCTCGCCGTGATCGCGGTCGCGGGCTTGAGGCGCAGCCGGTTCGCGCGCGTGCTGATCGGCGCGCGCGACAACGAAGAAGGCGCGCAGTCCTACGGCATCTCGATCGTGCGCGCGCGCATCGTCGCGTTCGCGATCTCGGGCGGGCTCGCCGCCCTCGCCGGAGCGTTACTCGCGTTCCAACAGCTCGGCGTGCGCACGGAGACGTTCTCGCCCGAACAGAGCCTGTACGCGTTCCTATGGGTCGTGATCGGCGGCCTCGGCGCCGTCAGTGGACCGCTCTTCGGAGCGGCCGTGCACGCCATCGTCAATATCTTCGCGAACAACCAGCTGGTGCAGTTCATCGCAGGCGGCGCCGGTGGATTGCTGCTGCTGATCGCCGTTCCCGGCGGCATCGCGCGGATGGTCTTCGGCGCGCGCGACTCGATGCTGCGCCGCCTCGCCGAGCGCGAACGCATCATCGTGCCGAGCCTGCTCGCCGACCTAAAGCTCGCCGAGTCCGATCGCCGCGTTTCGATCGCGCCCTTGGCGATGCCGGTCGAGTGGCCGGACTACGAAGTCGAAGCGCAATGGGCTCTGTCGGGCGGCCCCAGTGAGTAGCGACCTCCGTCCGCGCGAGCGCGTGAGCCGCGCGCTCGTCCCGACGGTGCGCCTCACCGGCGTCGAAGAGCTCGTCGAGCCTTTGCTGGTTCAGCCGGAGGAACCGCCCTGGAGCGCGCGACGCGCGATCGGGAACTGGGTGTCGAACATGGACCCGCGCGCGATCCCCGGCTCCAAGGGTCCGCTCATCGTCCTGACCCTCTTGAGCGTCGCGATCGCGTGGGATCTGAACTCGATCGGGATCCTCGTCCTCGAGATGCGCGCGGACTTCGGGTTCGACCTTGTTTTCATCGCAGCGATGTCGAGCCTCGTGCTCGCCGTCGGGTATCTGCTCGGCCCGCTCATGGGGTACATCGCAGACCGCGTGCAACGTGTTTGGATGATCCGCGTCGCAGCGATCATGATCGTTCTCGGGTCCGTCGGCACGATGGGCGCGCGCTCGCTCACCGTGCTGGTGACTGCCAGACTGATCGCAGGCATCGCCCTCGTCGTCGGCGGCGGCGCTGCGACCTTCCCGCTGCTGACCGATCTCTATCCTTCGACGTCGCGCGCACGTGTATTCGCGGTGCTCGGGTTCGCCGGGCCGATCGGCACCGTCTTCGGACCTCTGATCGCTGGCTGGATCGCGACCGGTCCCGGGTGGCGGCCCGCGATCATCCCGTCCCTGGCGTGTGCCGGCATTGCGATGGTCGGAACGTTCTTCTTGCGCGAACCGCCGCGGGGCTACATGGACCGGCTGGAGTCGGGCGCGCTGGAAGACGTCGCTCGCCGCCCGCAGGCCCCACCCGGCTGGAGCGAATCGTGGCGGTCGGCGAGCAGCATCTTCACGCTGCGTCGTCTGTGGTACGCCACACCATTCCTCCGCATCGGTGGAACGGGCGCGATCTTCATCCTCACCGCGTACTTCGCAGACGTCCTGCACCTCAACCCCGGACAGCGCGGCCTCGTGACCGCGATCGGCGGTTTCGCCGCGCTGATCTCGCTCACGTTCGCCGGCCCGATCGCCGACCGGCTGTTGCAGAGCAATCCCGCGCGCGTCATGACGCTCGGCGGTCTCATCCCGATGGCGCAAGCAGTGGTGTTCGCGCTGCTGGCCTTCTTTCCATTCATCGGTGTGGCGGTTCCGCTTTCCGTCGTCATCGCGGGAGCGAGCGGTGTTCTCGGCATCGCAGGGTTCGCGTTGATGTCGCTCGTGACGCCCGCGCGGGTTCGCGGTCTCGGTCTGCAGATCAGCGTGCTGTGGGAGCTTCCCGGCGTGATCCTCATCCCGATCGTCGTCGTGTATGCCCAGAACTGGGGATTGCAGCGTGGATTGCTCATCTTCGTGCCGCTGCTCGTCATCGGCGGCATCATCGTGATGTCGGCATCGACGGCGGTCGCGCGCGACATCCGGTCCGCGCGCGCTGCGGCACTGGCCGACGAGGAGGTCGCGCGCGCGCGGCGCGAGCACCGCGACCAGATGGTGATCATCCGCGATCTCGACGTCACGTACGAAGGCACGCAAGTGCTGTTCGGCGTCGACCTCGACATCGGGACCGGCGAGATGGTCGCGTTGCTCGGCACGAACGGCGCAGGGAAGTCGACGTTGTTGCGCGCGATCGTCGGAACCCAAGAGGCGTCCAACGGTGCGATCTTCATCGACGGGCAAGACATCACGCACGCGCCGCCGCACGAGAACGCCCTGCGCGGGATCGTGATGGTGCCGGGCGGGCGCGGCGTGTTCCCGACACTGACGGTCGCCGAGAACCTCGCGAGCGCGGCCGACGCTGCACGGCTCGACGATGCAACCGCGACCGCGCGGATCGCGGAGGTGTACGAGCTGTTCCCGTCGCTCGCCGAGCGCGCGCGAACCGCAGCGGGCAACCTCTCCGGCGGCGAGCAACAGATGCTCGCGCTCGGTCAGGCGTTCCTTTCGCGACCGCGGTTGCTGATGATCGACGAGCTGTCCCTCGGCCTCGCGCCTGCGCTCGTCGAGCAGCTGATCGGTACCGTCCGACGCATCAACGCGGCCGGAACCACGGTGATCCTCGTCGAGCAATCGATCAACGTCGCCCTCACGATCGCCGAACGCGCGATCTTCATGGAGAAAGGTGAGATCCGCTTCGACGGCCCGGTCGCAGAGTTGCTCGGGCGGCCCGACCTCGTGCGCGCGGTGTTCATGGGCGGTGCGCTCGGCGGCGCGCGCACGCACTGGAGCAAGAAGGCCGAGCGGCGAGACGAGGCACTGCGCGCCGAGGATGTGGTCGTTCGCTACGGCGGCGTCGACGCGTTGCGCGGCGCGAGTATCTCCGTCGCGCGTGGCGAGATCGTCGGCATCATCGGGCCGAACGGCGCAGGCAAGACGACGCTGTTCGACGCGATCACCGGCCATGCGCGCGCCGACCGTGGAACGATCGTCCTCGAAGGTGCCGACGTCACATCGCTGCCACCCGATGCGCGCGCACGCCGCGGGCTCGGCCGCTCGTTCCAGGACGCGCGCTTGTTCGGCTCGCTGACCGTGCGCGAATGCATCGCGCTCGCGTTCGAGAGCAAGCTGAAGGTTCGCAACCCGCTGTTCGCCGCGCTCCGGCTGCCGAACGCGCGCGCGGAAGAGGCACGTGTCCGGCGCCGCGTCGACTCACTCGTGTACCTGTTCGGGCTGCAGTCCTATGCGGACAAATTCGTGCACGAGCTTTCGACGGGAACGCGTCGAGCCGTCGACGTTGCGTGCATCACCGCGGCGGAACCGGACGTCGTGCTGCTCGACGAACCGTCGTCGGGACTCGCGCAAGCAGAAGCGGAAACCCTCGCGCCGCTCATGCTGCGGCTCGTCCACGAGACCGGATGCGGGATGCTCGTGATCGAGCACGACCTCCCCTTGATCTCGTCGATCGCCGACCGGCTCGTCGTGATGGATCTCGGAACGGTGCTCGCGGAAGGAAGGCCCGACGAGGTCCTTTCCGATCCACTGGTGATCGAGGCGTATCTCGCTGCAACAGACGAAGTCATCCAACGCTCGGACTTGCGGAAGGTCCGTTCGGCCCGAGCGGAACTCGTATGAAGGAGAAGAAACCGATGGCGGTATCGAAGCTGCGGCGTCCGGCCGCGTCCCTCACACCGCGCACGTTCCAAGAGCGCTTCGAGCGCATCACGGACAACGTGCGCCGCGTTATCAAAGGCAAAGACGACATCATCCGTCTGACGCTCACCGCGCTGCTCGCGGACGGACACGTGCTCTTCGAGGACTTGCCGGGCACCGGCAAGACGATGCTCGCGCGGGCGATCGGGCAGACGATCAACGCGGAACACATCTCGCGCGTCTCGTGCACGCCCGACCTCCTGCCGTCGGACATCACCGGCTCGCCCGTGCTCGACCGGAAGTCCGGCGACTTCGTCTTCCGGCCGGGCCCATTGTTCGCGAACGTCTTGCTCGCCGACGAGGTGAACCGCGCGACACCGAAGACGCAGTCTGCGCTCCTCGAGGCGATGCAAGAGCGACGCGTCACGGTCGACGGCGTCACGTACGAGCTTCCGAAGCCGTTCCTCGTGCTCGCGACGATGAACCCGATCGAGCTCGCCGGAACGTTCCCGTTGCCCGAAGCGCAGCTCGACCGCTTCTTGATGAAGCTGTCGCTCGGCTACCCGGAGCGCCTGTCCGAGCTCGAGATCCTCGTCGCGAACGAGCAGAAGGAAGCGATCATCGACCTCGAACCGATCGTCGAGTCGCGCGAGGTGCTCGAGATGATCGACTGGTGCGCGCGCGTCACGGTGAGCGAGTCGGTGAAGCTGTACGTGATCGACCTGGTGAACGCGACGCGGTCGGATCCGTCGCTGCAGATCGGCGCCAGCACTCGCGCATCGCTCGCGCTGATGCGAGGCGCGCGCGTGATCGCAGCATCGCAAGGCCGCGACGACGTGCTTCCCGACGACGTGAAGATGCTCGCGATCTCGGTGATGGCTCACCGCGTGACGCTCGCGCCCGACGCCTTGATGCGCGACGAGTCGGTAGAGCAGGTCATCGAACGGATCATCGCACGCGTGAAGATCCCGATCGGACTGTCGTAACGATGGACCGACGAGGAGCGGTGGGGGCGACGCGGCGGCTCGGCCGGCGCGTCGGGGTGACGGCGACGGGAGCGGCGGCCGCGCTCGTCGCGGCCGGCGCGTACGCCCTCGCGCGCGCGGCGTCGAGCCGCACGCTGCTGCTGCTCGTCTACGGAACGGTGATCGTCCTCATCGGCTCGTGGATGCTCGGACGACGCAAGCCGGGACTCTTCGCGGAGCGATCGCACCTGCCTCGCCGCGTTCGGGAAGGGCAAGCGGTCGACGTGCAGCTGACGGTCGGCGCGCGCCGCCGGGTCAGCACGGTCATCCTCGAAGACGAGCTGCACGACCGCCTCGGCGGGGCGGTACGGATCCCGCTTCCGCTCGTTGCGCCGTCGCACGATCAGCTGCATACGTACTCGTTCGTGCCTCGCCTCCGCGGCGTATACACGGTCGGACCGCTCGTCGTTTCGTGGAGCGACCCGTTCGGCATGACGACGCACCGTGCGCAGCTCGCGGAGCCGGTCGAGATCATCGTTCACCCCACCGTCGAGCGCGTGCAGGATCGCGTCGTCACACGGGAGTGGGAGGACCCGCCGATCCGTCCGCCGTTCTCGAAGCCGTGGCCGACGGGGTTCGAGTTCTACGGTATGCGCGACTACGTCAACGGTGACGATCCGCGCCGCATCGTGTGGCGCGCGTCTGCGAGGACCGCAGACGACGCAGGCAACATGCGCTTCCTCGTGCGTGAAGCAGAACAAGGGATCACCGACCGCGTGGCGATCCTGCTCGACACAGATCGGAAGGGCCACAGCCCTGGCGATCCGTCCGACACGTTCGAAACCGCGATCCGTGTGGCGGCATCGATCGGCGTGCGCCACCTCGAAGATGGCTTCGCGCTCACCGTCGACACGAACGAGGGCCGGCTCGTCGAGGCGCTCCGCGGGAAGCGCACCCGCGTGCGGTTGCTCGACGAGCTCGCGCGTTTGCAGCCGGGCCACGAGACGTTGCGCGCGGCGGTCGACCGGCTCGTCGTTCGCAACAGGCGCGACCTGCACACGGTGATCGTCACGCCCGCGCTCGACGAAGAGACGGCATCGCGTTTGCGTCTGCTCGTGCAGCGCGGCGTCTCGCTCGTGCTCGCGCTCGTCGCCGGCGACGACCCCGATCCGGTTGCGGTGCATCGCGCCGGCGCGCTCGGGTGCAACGTCGTCGAGGTCCCCGTCGGCGCGCCGCTCGAGCAGACGTTCCGCCGCGTCCTCGTCGGAGGCGCGCGCCGGTGAGCATCCGCGAGCTCGAACGCCCCGGCAACGCACCCGTCGCCGAGCCGCCGCGCGCGCCGGCAGATCAAGAAGCCGAGCGCCGCGAGCGTGCCCACCTGCGCGCGCCGCTCGTCGGAGCGAGCGCGTTCCTCGCATCAGCCGCCGCCGGGTGGACGGCGGCCGGGCTCTTCACCGGGGTCTTCGCGCGCATCGCCATCTTCGTCGCAGCCGCCGCCGGAGCCGCGGTCGTCGCCGTTTCGTCGCGAACGAAGCGAGCGGTCCTGTGGCAGACGGCGGGCGGAGGAGCGATCGCCGCGCTCGCTTTGCTGTTCTTCTATGCGGGCGGCAGCGCGCGCGGAGGGCTCGGCGCGTCGATCGGCGACGCGATAAGAGGGGGAGGCCCGTCGGGATCCGCGATGCCCTTCGACCCCGGTTGGCGATTGCTCCTCACGATCTTGATCGGAACGCTTGCCGCCGGCGCCTGCGCGATCTCGTTGTCGACGGGCCGGCCGAAGCTCGCGCTCGTGGTGTCGGTTCCGGTACTGATCGCAGCATCGCTCGTGCAGCCGCGCGGCGCGACGTTGCGGTCGGGGATCCCCTCGATGGCGATGTTGCTCGCAGCGCTCGTGATCGCGTTCGGCATCGACCTCGTCGAGCAAGGCGCCGCGGAGTTGCGGTTCGAAGCTCGACGGCTGTTCCAAGGCGCGATCGCGATCGTGGTGATCGCCGCAGCGCTCGTCGGGGTCGCGCAAGCGCATTTCCTGTTCCCCGTGCCGGATCAAGAGCACGTGATCCCCCCGCGGCTGCCCCCCGACGTACCGCCGCTCCCCGACCGGCAGTTGTTCACCGTGCGATCGGCGAGCCAAGGACCGTGGCGGCTCGGCGTGCTCGACACGTACGACGGCACGGCGTGGCGGTTGCCCTCGTTCGACCCGGCGCGCCTTCAACGCGTGCACGGATCGATCCCCGGTCGAGCAGCGGATGGGACGGTGACGACAACGTTCCCCGCCGATACGTTGGGTGGTCCCGTGTTGCCGAGCCTCGCCGGCATGGCAACGCTCGACACATCGCTCGCCGTCTCCTTCGACCCGCAGACGCAGATGCTTCGTCTCAGCGGACAGACGCTGCCGCGCGGCGCGGTGTACACGATCGGATCCGCCGCGCCGCCGACGGGGAGTCAGCTCGAGCGCGCGCCGGCGCCGCCGTCTGCGCTCGGCGAGTTCATGAGCGTCCCGGCCGCGCCGCCGAAGGTTGCGGGGATCCTGGCCGAAGCTCCGCGCGCCCCGCTGTGGGACCGGTTGCAATACGTCCGCACGGTTTTCTATCGATCCGTCGTGGCGAGCGGTGCCGGCAAGCCCGTGGCGGTTCCCCCCGCGCGCGTCGACGCGATCCTCAACGGGAAGACGGCGTCGCCGTACGAGATAAGCGCCGCCGAAGCCATGCTCGCTCGTTGGGCGGGCGTCCCGGCGCGCATCGGGTACGGCTTCTACGGAGGCGATCGATCCGGCAACGTTCTTTCCATCCATCCCCGGCACGCCGCGACGTGGCTCGAGGTGTATTTCGAAGGCTATGGATGGGTGCCGGTGGTGGGCGTGCCGCCACGCGCGCGCGCGTCGCTCGATCAGCAACGGAACCAAACGAACCCGTTGATCCGTCCGACGGATCAGCTCGCGCTCGTGCTCTACGTTCCGTACCGGCAGCGAACGATCCAAGCGTTCTATGTCACGGTGCGCTTCTACGCAGGCGTCGCGCTCCCGATCGTGCTCGCCATCGCGCTCGGGTTCTTCTTCTTCCCCGGCGCGCTGAAGCTCGCGCGGCGGGCGCGGCGAGCGCGGTGGGCTCGGCGACGAGGCGCGCGCGCGCGGATCGCCGTCGCCTATGCGGCGTTGCGCGATGAAGCCTCCGACCTCAACATCGGGGACCCGTCGCTGACGCCGTTCGGCTTCTTGAACGCGATCGCACCGGACGACGAGCTCCGTCAGCTCACGTGGCTCGTGTCGCGCGCGCTCTGGGGTGATCTGACGCGCGATCCGCGTGACGATGACGCAGAGATCGCGACGCGTCTCGCGCGCTCGATCACACGGCGCATGCGGCGCGCGCAGCTGGGGACGTCGAGGATGCTCGCGATCGGCTCGCGCGTCTCTCTGCGCGACCCCTACACGCGTGAGATCCCGAACCTCTGGCCTGCGCGACGATCGATGGTGCGGCGGGCGTTCGCGCTCGGCACGGCGGTCGTCGTGCTCGGCGCCGCAGGATCCTGGGGGTGCGCGCGCGGCTCGACCGCGATCATCGCGACGCCGGCGACGTTGCCGGCTCGGCTCGTTCCCGCCGCAGCGGGGAACGACATCCTCCAGCGCGAGCCGGGCGTCGAGTCTCGATTGAGCGAGGCAGGCACCGAAGCGCTCATCGATACCGTCCGAGTGTTCACGTTGCGCGCGGCTCACGTCGTCGACGGCTACATCGAGATCGGGGCGTTCAAACCCAGGATCTCGGGTTCGCGGCCGGAGGTTCGCCGCGGTGTCATCAACGGGATCGGCTCGGCGAACCTGCGCCTCACGCGCGCCGGCTCACTGCGCGTGTACACGGCGCAGACGAACACGCAATCGTACGTGTTGTGGTTCGCACCGGAAGGCTCGTACTTCGAGCTGCTCGTCGCGCGGCGCGCGTTCCCGCACCCGCTCGACGCTCTTGCGCAAGTGCTCACGTATCAAGGAAGGACGGTCAACCTGGGCGGCGGAACGAGCGCCCTCGTCCTTCCGGATCCGCGCAGGGGACAAACGCCGTGACGCGCAGGATGATCCCGGTCCTGGCGGTGCTGTTGCTGGCATGCGCGTGCGGGCCGACACAACCGCTCAACGTCGCCGTGAAAGAGATCGATACCAACGTCGTGATCGGTCCGCCGGATCAGAACGGCGCCGTTCATCCGCCGACGGAACCGGTTCCGGTGATCGGATTTCCCGGCATCGTCGAGCCGCCGACGATCCCGGTGCCGCCGGAACCGGGGCCGGATATCTCGTGCCCGTCGGCCGATCCGCTGTCTCCCGTCCACCATCAGGCGACGCCGGCAGTGACACTGCCGCCGCTCGAGGCACGCTATGCATTCCGCAACGACAGCGGAGGAACGTTCAAGCAAGGCGACAAGAAAGGTGCGCTCCCCACGGTTTCCCAAAGACAGGTCACGAACATCATTCACGACGCTTCCGCGTCGTCGTTCACGTACGACGTCGTGATTCCGGGACCGCTCGGCATGCAGACCAGGACGACGTATCACGTCTACCCCGACGCCCCGAACGCAGCGGAACAATCCGGGATCTATAT
>JBHELL010000117.1:0-9927 GCA_046263075.1 Actinomycetota bacterium
AACTTCTCGCTGTACCAAGACGAGTCGCGCAGGATCCTTCAGGTCTTCCTGTCGTTCACGCCCCTCGTCGAGCAGCTATCCCTCGACGAGGCCTACCTCGACGTCGCCGGCTCGATCCGGCTCTTCGGCCACCCGGTCGACATCGCGGAAAAGATCAGGGCGCGCGTCAAGGACGAGCGCGCGCTCATCTGCTCCGTCGGGGTGGCGCGGAACAAGCTGCTCGCGAAGCTCGCGAGCGAGCGCGCGAAGCCGGACGGGGTAGTGCACGTTCCGGTGGGGGAGGAGCGGGCGTTCCTCGACCCACTGCAGGTCACGGCGTTGCAGGGGGTGGGGGAGCAGACGGCTGCCGCGCTGGATCGGCTCGGCGTCCGGTACGTCTCGGACCTGCTGGCGTTGCCGCCCGGGGTGCTCGAGCGAGCGTTCGGCCCCGTCCCGGCGAGCCACCTCGCGCGGGTCGCGCGGGGCGAGGACGACCGCGCGGTCGTGCCGTACGAACCCGCCAAGCAGATCTCGGCCGAAGAGACCTTCGACCGGGACATCGACGCGACACACCAGATCCGCAGGGAGCTGCTGCGTCTGTCCGAGCGGGTCGCCGGGCGGCTGCGCGCGTCGGGAGCGGCGGCGCGGACGATCACGATCAAGGTTCGGTTCTCCGACTTCAAGACGATCACGCGATCGAAGACGATCGCCGAGCCGACCGACGTAGCGGGGCGGATCTACGGCGCCGCGCGCGCGCTGTTCGACGCGCTCGGTCTCGTTCGTCCGCGCATCCGGTTGCTCGGCGTGGCCGCCGGCGGACTCGTCTCGGGCGCCGGCGCCGAGCAACTCCGGATCGGTGAGCGGCCGGACCCATGGCGTGATGCCGATCGTGCGATGGATCGCGTGCGCGCGCGCTTCGGCGGCGATTCCGTGGAACGTGCGAGTATCGCGGAACAACGTCCGCGGATCCGGGCGATCGAGGAGGACGCCGATGACTGAGAAGGTCCGCTACCAGACAGAGGACGCGGTGGCGATCGTCACGATCACCCGCCCCGAGGTTCGCAACGCGATGGACATGGATGTCTTCGCCGGGCTCGCGCGCGCCGGCGGGCGCGCAGCAGCGGATCCGAGTGTGCGCGCGGTCGTCGTCACCGGCGATGGGGGAACGTTCTCGAGCGGCATCGATACCTCCGTCTTCACGAGTGGCGGCTCGGCGCCCGGCAACCTGGACATCGCGACCCTGCAGCACGCGTTCACGATCTATGAGGAGATGGCCAAGCCGACGATCGCAGCGATCGCAGGCCCGGCCTTCGGGGCCGGGTTCCAGCTCGCGCTGGCATGCGACCTGCGGGTCGTCGGTGACGACGCGTCCCTCAGCGTGATGGAGGTGCGCTGGGGCATCATCCCGGACCTCGGGGCGACCCACCGGCTCCCGCGGCTCGTCGGGACCGGTCGCGCGAAGGAGCTGTGCTTCACCGCGCGACGCATCGACGCGGAAGAGGCGCTGGCGATCGGGTTCGCGAACCGGATCGTCCCGGCGGACAAAGCAGCCCAGGCGGCGCTCGATTGGGCGCGCGAGCTTGCCGGGGCGCCTCCTCTCGCGCTTGCGGCGATCAAACGGCTCGTCAACGGAGCTTTCGACGAGCCGGTGACGACGGGGCTCGCGCGCGAGGCGTCGTCGCAGCGACGCATCCTCGCATCGTGGGATTTCATCGAAGCGGTCACCGCGCGGCTCGAGAAACGTCAGCCGCAGTTCGAGAACAGATAGAGAGGGGATGATGCATCAAGAGATGTTGTGACCGCCGGAGGCGGCCACCTATAATCGATAGAAGGACTATCGCGGAGCACCGCATGCCTCTCTCGGAGCACGAACAGCGCATCCTCGACGAGATCGAGCGGCGTCTTGCCGCCGAAGATCCGAAGTTCGCGCGCTCCGCCACCTTGGCGACACCCCGCGGCGTCGCCGTTCGGCGCATCAAGCGCGCGTTCGCGGGTCTCGTGCTCGGATTGGGTCTTCTCATCGCGGGGCTGATCGCCGGTCTGAATGACCCGAACTTACTCTTCGCGCTGGGACTCTCGGGGTTCGCGGTGATGCTGTTCTTCATCGTGTCGATGATGAAGGCCTCGAAGACACTTGGTGCGTCTTCGGCGATGTCGGCGAGCGACCACCACAATCCTTCGTGGTTCTCACGAGCGGAAGAGCGTTGGCGCAAGCGTTTCGAGCGTGGCGACGAGCGCTAACGCACACACTCCAACCTTTCCGAAAAACATCGCGATTGCTCTTGCATCTTTACGGCGCCGTGCCGTACAAAAGAGGCTTCCTTCCCCTCGTACTTCTGTGTACTCACGTTCCGATCCCGGCGTAGTTGGGGGACAATGGCTGTCGAAGGGTTCACCTCGCTTCAGGCCGGTCGGTTCACCGGTTGCACGGGCAATCAGCTCCGTTACTGGGACAAGATCTCGCTGGTGCGCCCGTCGTTGCAGACTACCGGGGGACGGCCGGGTGTGCGGCGTCTCTATTCTTTCCGTGATCTCGTAGCGCTGAAAGTGGTCAAGTCGCTCCTCGACGGCGGCATGTCGTTGCAGCGGGTACGTCGAGCCTTCGAATATCTCCGAGCGAATGCAGGACTCGAAGAGCATCTGTCCTCGGTGAAGCTCGTCACGGACGGCCAGAGCATCTTCAAGATCTGTAAGACTGACGGGGAGATCCTCGATGCGCTCCGGCAGGGGCAGATGACGTTCTTCGTAGCGCTCGACCGCGTGGCGGCCGAGGTCGACGCCGGGGTGAGCGAGTTCATCCGTGATCGCGACCAGTTCGTGCGGACGCTGCGTTCGGCAGAGCATGAGCTGGAGAACGAAGTGAACCCGAGACGCCGGCGCAACCGCGGGGCGTAACGCCTCTTACTCCCGTATACTTCTGTCCGACCATGCGGCAGCGTGGGGAGGACCGAACACGTGGGAAGAGCCCTCGTCCTCAACGCAACCTACGAGCCGCTTTGCGTAGTGAGCGCACGGCGGGCGTTGGTGCTCGTCCTCAAGCACAAAGCTGAGCTCGTCCACCAAGACGGCGGCGTCTACCACTCGGAGCATCTCCATTTCCCGATCCCGTCGGTCATCCGCCTCAAGTACTTCGTGAAGGTGCCTTATCGCGCGCGCGTGACCCTGTCGCGCCGTGCCGTCTTCGTCAGGGACGGGTTCGAGTGCCAGTACTGCGGCAAGGCCGCCGAGAACGTCGACCACGTGCTGCCGCGCTCGCGCGGAGGGCAGCACACGTGGGAGAACGTGGTCGCCGCATGCAAGTCGTGCAACACCCGCAAGGAGAATCGTCTCCCGAACGAGGTGGGGATGAAGCTCCGCTCGAAGCCCGCAGCGCCGCGCGAAAAGGTATGGATCATCGTGGCCGTCGGTCGGGTGGACCCGAAGTGGGAGCCGTACCTCAACGACGTTCGCGCCGAGATCGCGACGTCTCCGGCGTCGGCATAGGGGCATCTCCTCGCTTCCCACGCAACATGTGCAACAGCAGTAACATCTTCTAGCGGAAATCGCCCAAAACCCCCTCCGTCCGTGCAGGAGCTATTGACGCTTTGCATCACAGTGGCTTAAAGTGGAGCCTCGTGGTGGATAGGAGAGCGTTTCGGTGTTCCTGGGGGAGTACCAGCACTCGTTGGATGCGAAAGGCCGGGTCATCCTTCCGGCCAAGTACCGTTCGCAGCTCGACGGTGGCTGTGTCCTCACCAAAGGTCGGGAGCCCTGCGTCCGCGTCTATCCGCGCGAGGAGTTCATCCGAGTCTCGGACGACCTGAAGGGGATCCCGATGTCCAGCGCGCACGCGCGGCACGGCGCGAGGGTTTTCTACTCCGCTGCGAGCGAGCAGGTCCCCGACGGCCAAGGCCGTGTCCTCATCCCGGAGAACCTCCGGCGCTACGCCGGCCTCGAGCGCGATCTGCTGATCGCCGGCGCCAACCAGTACTTCGAGATCTGGGACCGCACCCGGTGGGCCACCGAGATCGAGGCCAACCAAGCGCGCTTCTCGGAGATCGCGGACGAGCAACACGTGGATCTGCCGTTCTAGCGGGGAGGGCGGGCATGGCGACGAAGCAAGAGGTGCTCGGAGGCTCGACGGACTTCCAGCCGCTGCGCGAGCTGCGCGACAGCTTCTATCTGATCGCGCTGACGGTGGCGAGCATGGGTGGGGTCGTCGGTCTCGGATTCTTGGCCGTCCGACTGTTCGCGGCGCGATGAGCTCGTGGAGCGGGAACACGTCCCCGTCCTCGCGGCCGCGGTTGCGCGCTACGCCGTGCGCGCGCCGGGCGACGGGGTCTGTGTGGATTGCACGGTTGGCGCGGGCGGCCACGCGGAAACGGTCCTCGGGGCTATGGGGCCCGCTGGCCGGCTGCTCGGTATCGACCGCGATCCCGAGGCCTTGGCCATCGCCGAAGCACGCCTCGCGCCCTTCGGCGAGCGGGTTCGGCTCGTGCAAGGGAACTTCGAGGAGCTAGGAGCGATCGTGGCAGAACATGGCTGGGGCAGAACCGACGCGGTCGTCTACGACCTCGGTGTCTCCTCGATGCACTTCGACCGGCCCCAGCGCGGGTTCAGCTATCGCAACGACGCTCCGCTCGACATGCGCATGGACCCGTCGCAACCGGTCAGCGCGCGCGACGTGGTGAACACCTACACCCAGAAGGAACTGACGCGGATCATCCAAACGTACGGCGAGGAACGGTGGGCGGCGCGGATCGCGCGCTTCATCGTCGAGGCGCGCGCACGACGCCCGCTCGAGACCACCAACGACCTCGTCGACGTCATCCGTGCCGCGATCCCATCCGCGGCGCGCCGGGGCGGGCCGCACCCGGCGCGCCGCACTTTTCAAGCGCTTCGGATCGAAGTGAATCGCGAGCTCGAAGCGCTCGAAGCTTCCCTGCCGCAGGCCGTCGCCGGGCTCGAGCCCGGCGGGCGCCTCGTCGTCCTCTCGTACCATTCGCTCGAAGACCGGATCGTTAAGCGGTTCGTGCGGGAGGAAGCAACCGGCGAGGCGCCGGGCCTGCGGGCACTCACGCGCAAACCCCAGCGGCCCACCGAGGAAGAGATCGCCCTCAACCCGCGCGCGGAGAGCGCGCGCCTTCGTGCGGCCGAGCGGCTCGCACAGCCTCCCGAGCGCCCCGACCCCCCAAGAGGGAGAGCTGCATGACTCCCCCCGCCCAGGGCGCGGCTCGCGTACGCCGCTCGGCCGTTCCCACGTACCAGCCCGCGCCCCTGCGCCGGACCGTTCCGAACCCCAGGCGCCCGGTACCGGCACCGCAGCGTCCGCGACACATCCACGTCGTGCGCGGACGCTCGGTGCCGGGCCGGCGCCCCCTACGTCCGCTCGCGATCCTGGTCGCGATGGGAACGGGGACGGCGCTGTTCGCCCTCGTGATGGCGAACATCCTCCTCGGTCAGATCGGGATCGTTCGAGCCGAGCTCGACCAGAAGGTCACGCAACAGCGGCATGTCGTCGACGCGCTGCGCGTCGATGTCGCGCAGCTGTCCTCGCCCGTGCGTATCGCCGCGCGCGCGACCCAGCTGAGTCTGGTGCAGCCCGACGACGTGCATCCGCTCGCAGTGCCCTCAACCGTCCGCGGCCCTTCCCCGAAACGGGGGAGGCCCTAGAGGCTGCCCGTGGCACGCCGCGGCGCCCGGCCTGCATTCCGACTCATCTCTCTTCTCGTTGCGTGCGTGGCCGTTCTCGTCACGCTGGGTGTCCGCCTCGTCGAGCTGCAGGTCGTGCAAGCGCAGCCGCTCGAGGTCCTCGGCGCGCAGCAACGCATCCGCACGATCGCATTGACCGCCGAGCGGGGCACGATCTACGACGCGTCGATGACGCCCCTCGCGTTCAGCGTCGAAGGGCGCGCGGTGTACGCGAACCCGAAACTCGTCGAGGGGCCGGCTGAGGATGCGCGCGCGCTGGCGGCGATCCTGGGTGTCGACGCATCGGATCTCGTCGCCAAGCTGACGCAGCATGGAAGCTTCGTCTATCTAGCTCGGCACGTACCGTACGACGCCGCCAAACGCGTGCTCGCACTCAACCTGCCTTCGATCGGGACGCTGCCGGAAGCAGTGCGCGAGTACCCGGGCGGCCCCGTTGCCGGGCAGGTCCTCGGATTCGTCGGCATCGACGGCGGCGGCTTGTCGGGCCTGGAGTCGAGCTTCCAGAAGATGCTCGCCGGAACGCCCGGAGAGGAGGTCATCGAGACGGACCCGAACGGGACGCCGATCCCGCAGGGCCGCTATTCGATGCGAGAGCCGGTTGCGGGAACGGGGCTCGTCACCACGATCGATCAAGACGTGCAGTACGTGGCCGAGTCTGCGCTCGCGAAGGGAGCTGCCGCGACCGGTGCGCGCGACGGCTCCGCGCTCGTGCTCGACCCGCACACCGGCGACGTCATGGCGATGGCGAACTGGCCTTCGCTGGATCCTGCGCGCTACACCGAGGCGACGCCGGACGAGCAACGTAACCGGGTCGTGACCGACGTCTACGAGCCCGGTTCGGTTTGCAAGGTCATCACCGCTTCGGCGGCGATCGAGCTCGGCGTCGCGTCTCCCGACACGAAGCTCCACCTGTCGACGCGGTTGCCGATCGGCAACGCGACCTTCACCGACTCCGTCGCACATCCCCTCAAGCTCACGTACGCACAGGCGTTGTCGTACTCTTCGAACATCGGAACGATCACGATCGCGCAGCGGGTCGGCGCGCAGCACCTCTCGGACTTCGTTTCGCGGTTCGGGCTCGGCTCGACGACCGGGATCGGGTTCCCCGGGGAGTCTCCCGGCATCGTCACACCGTTGGCGCAGTGGACGCCGGTGAGCATGGCAACGATAGCGATCGGCCAAGGGATCGCTGCATCGGCGTTGCAAGTGGCGTCCGTGTACGGAACGATCGCCAACGACGGGGTTCGCGTGCGACCGCGGCTCGTCAAGGCGTACGTGCACCCGGACGGAACCGTCCGCCCGATCGACCCGGAGCCCGCCGTGCGTGTCGTGCGCCCGTATACCGCAGCGATGGTGCGCGGCATGCTGGCCGGTGTAGTCGAGCACGGCACGGGCGTGCGAGCGCAGATCCCGGGCTACCTCGTCGGCGGCAAGACGGGAACCGCGCGGGTCCCGTTGAAGGGCGCTCGGGGGTACTCGACGGACATCATCACCACGTTCGCCGGCATGGCGCCGCTCGATGCGCCGCGCTACGTCGTCGTCGTTTCCCTGAACAACCCTCGCCCGCGCACGGCTGCCCAAACGGCCGCGCCTATCTTCCGGGTCATCATGGAATATCTCCTCTCGCACGAAGGCGTCGCACCGACCGTCGACGTTCACGACTCGTTCGGGAGGGGAAGGTAGACCCGGTGATAGAGTCCGAAGCATCCGAAGGCGCACCGCGCGGCCGTAGGAACGCATCAGATCCCGTGGGAACAACGCTCGCCGAGCTCGCATCGGTCGTCGGCGCGCGCACGACCGGCTCGGCCGCCATCCGCGATCTCGCCTACGACACGCGCGCGCTCACGGCCGGTTCGCTCTTCTTCTGCATCCCCGGTCACCGCGTGGACGGCCACGAGCTGGCATCGGACGCGGTTGCGCGCGGTGCTACCGCGCTCGTCGTGGAGCGCGCGCTCGACGTGAAGGTCCCCCAGATGATCGTCGAGTCGGTCCGTGCCGCGATGGGCCCGATCGCGGCCGCGTTCTTCGACCACCCCTCGCGCGCGCTCTCGCTCGTCGGCGTCACCGGGACGAACGGGAAGACGACGAGCGTGTGGATGCTCGAGAACGTGTTCCGTCAGGCCGGGATGAAGCCCGGTTTGATCAGCAA
This sequence comes from Actinomycetota bacterium, assembly GCA_046263075.1. GTDB lineage: Bacteria > Actinomycetota > AC-67 > AC-67 > AC-67 > JBHELL01. The sequence continues at coordinate 7,820 of JBHELL010000117.1, forward strand.
CATCGAACGACACATCGGCGATGAGATCGTGCCGGTCGATCGGAACACGCCCGAGTCGATCGATCTGCAGCGCCTGTTGGCGAGGATGCGCGACGCGGGCGTGCGCGCCGCGGCGATGGAGGTCACGTCCGAAGGGATAGCCGAAGGCCGCGTCGAAGGCACGCATTACTCTTGCGCCGTCTTCACGAACCTCACGCAAGATCACCTCAACTACCACGGCACGATGGAGAACTACTTCCAAGCGAAGGCTCTGCTGTTCCGCTCGGACATGGCCGAACGCGCCGTCGTGAATGTCGACGATACTTACGGGTGCCGGCTCGTCGAGATGCTCGATATCCCATGCACGACGTTCGCGATCGACGCGCCCGCCGATGTGCGCGCGCGAGACATCACCTCTGACGCGCGCGGCTCGCGCTTCGTCGCCGACGCGGGCGGCGAAACCACCGACGTCGATGTGAAGATCCCGGCTCGGCACAACGTCGCGAACGCGCTCGGCGTAATCGCGACGGCCAACGCGCTCGGTATCTCTCTTCGACACGCAGCTGCAGGGATCGCTGCCACGCTTGGGGTCGCAGGACGGCTCGAAGCGATCGATGCGGGACAAGACTTCACCGTGCTGGTCGACTACGCGCACACGCCGGACTCGCTCGAGAACGTGTTGCGCGCCGCGCGCGACTTCACGCCAGCCGGCGCCCGGCTCGTCGTCGTTTTCGGGTGCGGCGGGGACCGTGATCGCGGCAAGCGTCCCTTGATGGGCCGCATCGGCGTCGACCTCGCGGATCGCGCGATCATCACATCGGACAACCCGCGGTCTGAGGATCCGCGCGCGATCATCTCCGAGATCGAAACCGGCGCGCGCGATGCGGGCAAGCCGTACGACGTGGAGCCCGACCGCAGAGCAGCGATCCAGATGGCGATCGCGGACGCGCGCACAGGCGATGTCATCGTGATCGCCGGAAAGGGTCACGAGTCCGGACAGGAGTTCGCCGACCACACGATCCCGTTCGACGACCGCTCCGTCGCGCGCGATGCGCTCGGGGCGACGGCGCGGCCATGATCCCGATGACGATCAAGGAGATCGCCGAAGCGACGGGCGCGCGGTTCGACGACGGCGATCCCGATTCGTTCGTGACATCCGTGACCGTCGATTCGCGCGCGGTGACCCCGGGGTCGTTGTTCGTCGCGCTCCCGGGTGAGCACGCCGACGGGCACGACTACGTCGCCGGCGCGTTCGAGCGCGGAGCGGTCGCAGCACTCGTTTCGCGCGATACCGGCGGCCTGAGCCTCGTCGTCGACGAGCCGTTGCGCGCGCTCACCGCTCTTGCATCGGCCGTACGCGCGCGTCTCCGTGCCGTCGTCATCGCGATCACCGGCTCGGCAGGCAAGACGACGACGCGCGAGCTGACGGCGGCTGCGCTATCCGAAGAGCTCCGAACGGTCGCGAGCTCGAAGAACCACAACAACGAGATCGGGGTGCCGCTGACCATCTGCGCGGCCGACCAGACGACGCAAGCGCTCGTCGTCGAGGTCGGCGCGCGCGGCATCGGACACATCGCGTCGCTCATGCCCGTCGTGCGGCCGGACGTTGCGGTCGTAACCAACGTCGGCTCGGCGCACGTGGGGATGTTCGGTTCCATCGATGCGATCGCGCAGGCGAAAGGAGAGATCGTCGAGGCGCTCGGCACGGACGGCGTCGCCGTTCTCAACGCGGACGACCTGCGCGTCGGCGCGATGCGCGCGCGCGCACACGGGTCGGTGCTGATGTACGGTTTCGCGCCCGACGCGGACGTCCGCGCGGAAGACGTTTCGTTCGGCGAGGACGCGCGCGCGTCGTTCACCGTCGCGTCTCGCGCCGAGCGAGCCCCCATCACGCTGTGCATCCCCGGGGAGCACATGATCTCGAACGCGCTGGCGGCGGCGGGTGCGGCACTCGCGTGTGGGGTGTCCCTGGACGGCGCAGCACGAGGGATCGCGCGCTGCGACGGTGTGCCGCAACGGATGCAGATCGTTCGCGCCGGCAACCGCACGATCGTCAACGACACGTACAACGCGAGCCCTGATTCCACCGCCGCGGCGTTGAAGGCGCTCGTCGCGATGGGGCGGGGCCG
>JBHELL010000118.1:0-3593 GCA_046263075.1 Actinomycetota bacterium
GTGATCAAGACCGCGGACTGGCTGATCGATCTCGGCCCCGAGGGGGGAGTGCGCGGCGGTCAGATCGTCGCCGAAGGCACGCCCGAGGACATCGCGCGCGCGCCCGGGTCGTACACGGGGCGCTTCTTGCGAGACGTGCTCGGCATCAAGGACGCCCCCGCCTCGGCGTAGATCCTCTCCTACGCGCGCGCGACCAAGAACCGGATCGAAACGACGAGCAGCAAACCGCCGAACGCGCGCGTCAAGGTCACGTCGGAGATCCGGCCTGCGAACTTCGCGCCGAACAGCGCGCCGATCGTCAGCCCAAGCGCGATGCCGATCGCATACGTCACACGCACCTCGTGCCGGTGGGCGTACTGGAAGACCGCGAGCACCCCCACGGGCATCAACAACGCGGCCAACGATGTCCCGGTGGCTTGGTGCTGCGTGAGCCCGAGGAGCACGAGCGCCGGAACGATGACGGTCCCCCCGCCGATCCCGAAGAGGCCGGAGAGGATGCCGGCGACGAACCCGATGCCGATCCCGATGAGGATGTAGGTCACGAGCCACCTCCGAAGGTCGGCCGCAGCCTAATGGCTCGTCAGAACTAACTAGTGCTTCTGAGCTATTTCTTCTAGCCGGCCTGAATTAACGAAAAATGGTCTACAGGCGGACCGTTTCTGGGCCGACACACCAGTCGTTGCTCACTACAGCAACAGCGGGAAACTACGGGATAAGGGCGTCATCCATGTCGCAGCTTTCGATAGAGCGTGGATGGGGTTGGGGAAGGACTTCATCGGCAGCGCTGGCCGCAGGGCTGGCACTCGCAATGCTCGCGCCGGTTTCTTCGGCTGCGCGAGGCACGGTCAGCGTGATCGTGCGCGCCGTTCACGGCCGCACAGCGGTGACCGAGCATCGCGTTGTCGAGCTCGGCGGACACATCCAGCGCTCGTTCCCGGTCATCGACGGGTTCAGCGCATCCATACCTGAAGAAGGCGCGGCATACCTCAAAGGCACTCCGGATGTTGCATCCGTGACGCCGAACGCACGCCTCGACCTCATGTCGTATCAGTCGTCGCTCGGGTATGACCCCGACGCGGAGATGGGTTCGCTGCTCACTACGGCTCGAATCGTGCAAGCGACCGATTCGTGGGCCCAGCGACTGACCGGCAGCGGCGTGGATGTCGCGCTGCTGGATTCCGGCGTTACGCCGGTCGAAGGGCTCGCAACCGCCGGTAAGATCATCAACGGACCCGACCTTTCGTTCGATTCCCAAACGCCGAACACCCGCTACCTCGACACGTACGGACACGGCACGCACATGGCCGGCATCATCGCGGGCAAGGACTCGAACGCGGTCGCGCCATACACCGACCCATCGAGCTTCACCGGCGTCGCGCCGGACGCACGCATCGTGAGCGTGAAGGTTGCCGCCGCCAACGGCGCGACCGACGTATCGCAGGTGCTCGCGGGGATGAATTGGATCATCGAGCACCGTACGGATAACGGGATGAACATCCGTGTGCTCAACCTTTCGTTCGGAACGAACAGTACGCAGGACTACCGCACGGATCCGCTCACCTACGCGGCCGAGATCGCATGGCGTGACGGCATCGTCGTCGTCGTGTCGTCGGGGAACGGCGGGCAGGCCGCGACGAGCCTCACCGATCCCGCAACCGATCCTTACGTGATCGCCGTCGGCGCGGACGACCCGGCCGGAACGTTGTCGACGAACGACGACGTCGTGGCTGCCTTCTCGAGCTGGGGAAACTCCAACCGGCACTCGGACGTCATCGCTCCGGGACGTTCCATCCTCGGTTTGCGCGTTCCGGGCTCCTATCTCGACTTCAATTACCCGACGGCGAGGGTTGGCACCCGGTTCTTCAAGGGGAGTGGCACCTCGCAAGCGACGGCGGTCGTATCCGGTGTGGTCGCGTTGTTGCTCCAGCAGCGGCCGTCACTGACGCCGGATCAGGTGAAGTGGATCCTGCAGAAGAGCGCCACGAGCATCAAGGGATCGTCGCTGCCGCAAGGCGCGGGCATCGTCTCGTCCAAGGGCGCGCGCTTGACGCCGACGCCGAACACCGCGGTGCAGAGTTACGACCTCGCGACCGGAACGGGATCGCTTGAAGCAGCGCGCGGCGGCGTCCACGTTTCCGACGCAGGCGGCGCGCTCACGGGCGAGCAAGACATCTTCGGTCACGCATGGAACGGCAACACCTGGTCGGTCGCGACCCTTGCCGGCAACACGTGGTCGGGCGGGACGTGGAACGGCAACACGTGGAGCGGCAACACGTGGTCCGGCAACACCTGGTCGGGCAATACATGGTCCGGCAACACGTGGTCCGGCAACACGTGGTCGGGCAACACGTGGTCGAACGCTTACTGGGACGGCAACACATGGAGCGGGAACACCTGGTCGGGCAACACGTGGAGCGGCAACACGTGGAGCGGCAACACGTGGTCGGGGATCACGTGGTCGGGCAACACGTGGAGCCAATCGGTCTGGTCGTCGTCAAGCTGGGCCTGACGGCGGGGAGGGCAGTCTGAAGACGCACCGGCTGTGGGGGCTCGTCGGTTGCGTCTTCGCGGCCGGGGTCGCGATCACGACGACGGTGCCTCTCCATCGTGCCGCTCCGTTCTCGAAGCCGCCGTACATCGCGCTCGTGTTGATGGTCGCGTTCGCTGCGACCGAGATCTTCGTGGTCCACCTCGAGCTCAAACGAGACGCTCATTCGATCTCGTTGAGCGAGATCCCACTCGCTATCGGCCTGTTCTTCGTTCATCCGCTGCTCTTCATGGCTTCACGGATCATCGGCTCGACGGCGAGCCTGGTGTTCCACAGGAAGCAGCGCGGCGTGAAGCTCGCGTTCAACGTCGCCAACTTCGTCCTCGAGACATCGGTCGCCGTCACCGTGTTCGGGCTTCTGAGGCCGGCGAGCGGGTTCTCGTGGATGTCGTACGTGGCGGCCATCGTTGCGCTCGCGACGGTCAACGTGATCACCGCATGCACCGTAACCGTTGCGATCGGCATCTCGCAGGGACGCATCCGAACCACGACGCTGAGGCAGATCCTGACGGCAGGCTCCGTAGCGGGCCTCATGAACGCGGTGATCGGCGCGGTGATCGCCGACACGATCCACCTCTCGGCTCGTCCCGGATGGGGACTGCTGTTCCCAGCGGCGTTGTCTTTCCTCGGGTACCGCGGCTACGCGTCGCTGTCGCAGCGACACTCCCGCCTCCGAAAATTGTACGAATACGTCCGCGCGATCCGGCGTTCGCCGGAGCTCGACGGTTCGATCGGTGAGATGCTCACGCACGCGCGGGAGATGCTCTCTGCGGATCGCGCCGAGCTGTGGTTGTACGGCGACGGGCAATCTCGTTGCTTCTCCTTGCGCGGCGATCAGCCGCTCGCAGTCGGTGCATTGCCCGCAGGCGGTCCGTGGTCGCCGGATTCGGAGCGACCGATGGTCATCCCACGCTCGACGAAAGACCCGCACGAACGCGCGCTGCTGGACTCGGTCGGAACCTCTGATCTCGTGGTTGCCGCGGTCCGCGACGAGCAGCGAGTGATCGGCACCCTGCTCGTGGCCGGACGGCTCGGCGACATCGCA
>JBHELL010000119.1:0-2784 GCA_046263075.1 Actinomycetota bacterium
CGCGACGGCGACGTCCGCCGTGCGCTCGAACATCTCCGACGGCTCGAAGTTGAAGCTCATGATCTGCAGACCGAAGCGTGCCATCAGCGCCCCCGTTCCGACGAGGGCGCGAGCATATCGCAGAGGCTAGAAGGAGGAGCCGAGCTCCTCGGCCGCCGTTGCGACGCTGTCGGCTCCCTCGACGAAGAGGGAACCGACGCCTTCAGCGAGCTCCCGCAGACGAAGGTAGAGGAACCGCGTTTCCAGCAGGTTGCGGATCCGGAGCACGACCTCGTCGTGATCGAACGGCTTGGACAGGAAGTCCTTCGCGCCTTCGGCCAGCGCGCGATGCCGGTGATCGGGGTTCACGTCGGCTGTCAGGAAGACGATCGGCACCTCGTCGGAGTCGCCGACGACCTCGTGGATCTGCCGCATCACCGAGAAGCCGTCGAACGGGAACATCATCAGATCCAGCAGCACGATGTCCGGAGCCAGCCGCTTGAAGAGGTCGATCGCCTGCCGCGGGTCGTTGCACGTCGTCACGTTGGTGAAGCCCGCGATCTGCAGGATGGTTCGCAGCAAGCGCGTGTGCAGCTCTTGGTCGTCGACGATCATGATCCGTGCCCCCGTGGTGTCGAATCTCACGACGCATCCTCCTTGGCTGCGAGCAGCCCATCGAACGCTTCCAGGAATCCCGCTACGTCGAGCGGCTTGCTGAGATAACGGTCGGCGCCGGCGTCGAGCAGCTCCTGCCGGCGCTGCGGCGCCGCGTCCGCCGACAGGATGACGACCGGGATCCCGGCCGTTTCCGGCGAGTTCTTGAGCTGCGCCAGCACCTCCCGGCCGTCGAGATCCGGCAGGTTCAGGTCGAGCAGGATCAGATCGGGGTGATGGCGGAGCGCGAGCTCGATGCCGAGGCTCCCCTGCATCGCCGGGATCAGCTTCGAGCCGGGCCGCTTGCGCAGCACGTACTCGATGAACTTCACGTTCGACAGGTTGTCCTCGATCAGCACGGCGGTTGAGGCGCGCTCGCCGGCCGCACCGCCCGCGACCGGCAGCGCGCCGTCGCTTTCACGTTCGAACCGCGCGATCGGCGCCTCCGTGACCGGCAAGTCGACCCAGAAGGTGCTGCCCATCGCGACTTCGCTCTCGAGCCCGATCCTTCCGCCCATCGCCTCGATGAGGCGCTTGGACAGCGCGAGGCCCATCCCGGTCCCCTCTTCGCCGCCCTCCTTCGCGCCAAGCCGGTCGAACGGGGTGAAGACCCGGTCCTGCAGCCCCGGCGCGATGCCGGGCCCGGTGTCCCGGACGCCGATGCGGAGAACGCCGTTCTCGCGCTCTTGCACCACGACCGTGATCGTGCACCCGCCGCCGCAGTACTTGACCGCGTTGGCGAGCAGGTTCAGCAACACCTGCTTCAGGCGCTGGCGGTCGGCGTGGACGTGGAAACCGAACGCCTGCGCCGCGCCCTCGGTGCGCATCCCGATGTGACGCTTGTCGGCGAGCGGACGCACCAGATCCTTCGCCTCCGCGATCACCGACGACACCAGGACCGGCTCCATCGACAGCGGCATGCGCCCGGACTCGACGCGCGCGATGTCGAGCACCTCGTTGATCAGATCGAGCAGGAGCTGCCCGCCCTTGCGGATCTGCCGGATCGCTTCCTTTTGATCGGACGGCGAGAGCGTCTCCATCTCGAGCAGCTGCGAGAAGCCCAGCACCGACGTCAGGGGCGTGCGGAGCTCGTGGCTCATGCGCGACAGGAACTCGCTCTTGGCGAGGTTGGCGCGGTCGGCTTCGTCCCGCGCGACGCGCAACTCTTCCTCAACGTCGTGGTACGCGGTGACGTCGCGGGCAACCGCGTAGTACAGACGCTCGTCCATCGACGCGGTCGCGTTCCACTGCAGCCAGCGGTAGGAACCGTCGCGGTGACGGTAGCGATTCTCGAACGACACCGAGTCCATGCCCGACTGCAACCGCATCGTCTCGCGCAGCGTCGCCGCGCGATCGTCGGGGTGCACGAACTCCATGAACGGCGCGGCTTGCAGCTTGTCGATGGACCATCCGAGCGTGCGCGCCCACGCGAGGTTCAATGCGCAGAAGTAGCCGTCGAATCCTGCCGTGCACAACATGTCCAACGACAGGGTGAAGAAGCGGTCGGTCTGAAGCTCGAGACGCGTGGCCATCCGTCCTCCGGGGGAAAGGGGTTGGCGATCACGCGGCGTCGCGTCGGTGCGTCCGGGGGTATCGGCTGAGGGCCGTTCGTTCCCCGGCGAGGCAATGGTAGGGGTCGTCCCGCGTTTTGGGAAGAGGGTGCCCGAAACATCCACAGAAGAGATACGTCGCGGGCCTCGGCGCGCGTCGAGCCCGCGTCGTTCCCCCTAGCAATGAACCGCGGCTCCTGCGGCGGGTCGTCGTCCCACCCTTCGCACCCACCGCGGCGCCATGAGGCCCGCGACTGCAACAGGATGCCGGTCGCGGCGGCCGGCGGACAATGGCGACACGTGAGGGTTTACCGCGCTCTATCGGACTAGTCCGGACACGCAATGAATAACGACGAACGCGGAGCGTGTTACTTCGGTGCGGAGATGGCCGGATCGGCCTCCAGCGCGCCGATCATCTTGTCGCTCGCTCGGTGGAAGCGGCAGTAGAACGCGATCACGCCGGTTGCTGGGAACCGCGCTTGCTCGTAGCGGATGTCTTCGGGCGGGACGTCCTTGCTGAAGTGCAGGTCGGGGATCGTCACGTTGTGGGTTCGGTAGCCGCCATTGCGAAGGATCAGGAAGATCGGCGCGCCCGGCGCGC
>JBHELL010000120.1:0-15609 GCA_046263075.1 Actinomycetota bacterium
CGGTCTCCGCGCGTGGGCGAGCCGCATCACGGAGGCTCAGGAGACCGCGCTGCTCCTCGACGACCGGGGTCGTGTGGTCGCCATCAGCCGCGGCGCCGCGCTCGCCCTCGACATCGACGCCACCACGTGCATCGGCCGGCCCCTGCTGGACCTGCTCGTGCTCGTCGACTTCAGCGCGACGGGGGTGCCCGTCGAGGACCCAGACGTCCAGCTGCCGCCGCTGAAGGCGCTGCGCAGCCACTCGATGGCACGCGGGCTCGTGCGCCTCAGGCTCGGCACCGCGTGCGCGGCCGATTCCAGCACCTGCGGGAACTGATTCACGACGTTCTCGATCTCCCACGCGCTCACGTTCTCGCCGCGCCGGCGCATCGACTCTCTCTTGCGCCCCACGTAATAGAACCACCCGTCCTGATCGCGCCGCGCCAGGTCGCCGGTGTGGAACCATCCGCCGCGATACGCCTCGTCCGTCGCATCGGGCATGTTCAGATAGTCGTGCGTTCGACCCTCCGTCGCGCGCAGACACAGCTCGCCGGCGACGTTCGGCGGCACCTCGTTCCCGTCGTCGTCGAGCACCGCAGCCTCCGACCCCGGGGTCGGCTTGCCCATCGAACCCGCCGGTCCATCGACGTTGAGCAGGTACCCGGGCGAGTCGACCATCGAGAACTGCTCGACGATGCGTATCCCGAACCGTCGCTCGAAGGGTTCCCAGGATTGCGGCGGACAGCCGGCGCTCAAGCACACGCGTACGGGATTGTCACGGTCATCTGCTCGCTCGGGCTGCTTCAGCAAGATCGGGATGAGCGCGCCGACATGGTTGAACTCGACGGCACCGAAGCCTCGCACCTCGTCCCAGAACCTGCTCGCGCTGAACCGCTCGCCGATCGCGACCTTTGCGTCGAGGAACATCGCACCGGTGACACTGAGCCCGATCGGGTTCCCGTGGAACAGCGGCAGGCACGTGTACATCGTCTCGCCTGCCTTCACGTCCATCGCCTGCCACATAGCGAGGAGGGGCGACACGTCGGTCCGGCGTTGCACGACGCCCTTCGGTGGTCCCGTCGTTCCGCTCGTGTACATGATCCCGAACCCCTCCGCAGGCGCTTCGTCGAGCTCGGGCAGCTCCGCCGGCGCGGCCATCAGCGTGCCGAGCTCGATCGCCGAGCCGCGGGCGGGAGCGCCGCGCACGACTTCGATCAAGCCACCCGGGTCGTACCGCTGCTGCAGCGACGCATCTGCGACGATCGCGCGCGCGCCGCAATCGCGCAGCATGTACGCGAGCGTCTCGCCTTGTTGGCCGGTGTTCAACGGAACGGGCGACGCACCTGCGGAGATCACACCGTAGAAGACATCGAGGAACTCCGGGCAGTTCGGAAGGAGAAGCGCGACGCGCTCCCCCGGCTTCACGCCCGCCGCGCGGATCCCGCGCGCGAACCGGCGGATGCGGTCCCAGAATGCTCCCCACGTGACGTGCCCGTCGCGGAACTTCGCGAAGACGGTGTCCGGCTGCTCTTCCGCGCGGAACTTGATCAGCGCGGTCAGCAGCGGTTCAGCCACCGAGCAGGTCCCGGATCTTCGCCGCGGGATCGGCCGCGCGCATCAGCGCCTCGCCGACGAGCACCGCGTCGCACCCGATCTGCTCGAGCGAGGAAACATCCTCGCGCGTCTTCACGCCGCTCTCTCCTACGACGAGCGCACCGTCGGGCGCGAGCGGCCGCAGCTGTTTCACCGTGTCCGGATCCACCTCGAGTGTCGCAAGGTTCCGCGTGTTGATCCCGCCGATCCGCGCGCCTGCTTCCCGCGCGCGCCACATCTCGGTCACATCGTGCACCTCGACGAGCGCCGCCATCCCGAGAGACTCGGCGAGGTCGTACAGCGCAACGAGCCCGGTTTGCTCGAGCGCCGCGACTATCAGCAGCACGGCGTCGGCACCTGCCGCGCGCGCCTCCCACACCTGGAGCGGCTCGACGATGAAGTCTTTCCGCAGTACCGGGACGCCGGCAACTCTTCGTACGGCCCGCAGGTCGTCGAGCGAACCGCCGAAATGGTCCGGCTCGGTCAGGACGCTGATCGCGCGCGCGCCGCCCGCTTAGTACGCGCGCGCTTGCGCGACGGGATCGGCCGCGGCGTTGATCGCGCCGGCAGAAGGAGACGATCGCTTCACCTCGGCGATCAACGACATCCCCGGCGCGGCGAGCGCGGCCGCGAAGTCCCGGGGCGGCGGCGCAGACGGGACAGCCGCGCGCGCCTCGTCCAGCGCACCGAGCGCTGCGCGCCGTACCGCGTCTTGCCTGCGCGCGTCCGTGATCCGCTCGAGGAAGGACGCCATGACGGCGATATTACCCACCGGCTAATGGAGCGGATGCAGGAAGAGCCACGCGAGCGTGCCGGCGCGCGCGAGCTCCGCGCGCTGCACGATCGCGAACGTGTCGCGCGGCGTGTGCAGGGTTGGGTTGTCACCGGCCCAGAGCCACAACACCGGATACCCGGCCTGGATGAACGGGAGGTGATCGCTCAAGAAGAACGTCGTGTTGCGATGCGCCGGGATCCTCGCGGTGGCCGCGATGCCTGCCGCGCGCGTCACGAGAGACGGCGTTCCGAGCAGCTCGACGCGCGATCCCGCGCCGACCATGTCGAGGTCCAGCATCGCGCGCAGCCGCGCGTACACCGGCAGCGCATGCACGTACGCGGCGGAGCCTTGCGCGTATTCGCTCTGGCTCGCCGTCTGATGCCGCCGCTCTTCGGCGGCGAATGCGACGAAGACGACGGGCAGTTGCGGTGGGTCGAGCCTCGCCATCCGCGCGAGCTCGAGCATCACGGCAACGCCGCTCGCGTTGTCGTTCGCGCCCGGTGCACCCGGCACGGTATCGAGATGACCCCCTGCGAGGACGAACGGCTTCCGCATGTCGAAGTGGGGCGGCTCGGCGACGACGTCGTACGTCGAGCCCGCGGCGACCGGCACATGGCGGCCGGGCACGATCGTGTATCCGCCTTGGACCGTGAACGGGATCGTGCGGACGCGATAGCCGAGCGCGCGCAACCTGCTCGCGACGAGGTCTGCGGCTCGGCGATAGGACGCGTCGGTCGTGCCGCGCGGTCCGACGGCCGCGATCGCGCGCCCGTCCGCAAGCGCGCGTCCGGCATCGAAGACCACCGGCGCGACGGTCGGCGTTCGCGCCGGGGCCGGGCTCGGGGTCGGGGTCACAACGGTCGCGCGCGGCGGTGCTGCCGTGCACCCGCTGAGCACGAGAAGGACGAGCAGCGCGCGCTTCACGTGCGCGCGCGCGGCCGCGCCGGCAGCTCGACGCGGAACGTCGTTCCCTTGCCGGGAGTCGAGTCGACGGTGACGCGGCCGTCCAGCGCGGTGACGAGCTCGCGCACGATCGCGAGCCCGAGGCCCGTCCCGACCGCTTGCTTCCCGCGCGACGCGTTCCAGAGGTAGGAGCGCTCGAACACGTGCGGGAGATCCTCGCGCGCGATCCCGGGTCCGGTATCCGAAACGCTGATGACGGCGCCCGTTCCGCTCGTTCGTGCGGACACGACGATACGGCCGATGCGCGGCGTGACGCGCATCGCGTTCTGCACGAGGTTCGTGACGATCTGCTGGACGCGCCCGGCATCCGTCTCGATCCGCACGTCCCGCGCCAGATCTGCTTGGACGGCGACATCGCCTCGCCGCGCGCGCGCGATCACGGGGGCGAGGGCCTCGGCAAGGTCGACGCTCGCGACGTCGAGCGTGAATGCTCCGGACCCGAGCCGAGCGAGATCCATCACATCCTCGACCATCCGCTCCAACCGTTCCGTCTCGCCGAGGATGATTGATACCGCTTCACCGCGCGCCGCGTCGTCGCGCACCGCTCCGTCGGCGATCGCCTCGGCATATCCCCGGATCGCGGTGATCGGTGTCCGTAGCTCATGGGAGACGTTCGCGAGGAACTCCCGCTCGCGTCGTCGTGCCTCCCCGAGCGCGATCGTCATGTCATTGAACGTCTTCGCCAGCGCGCCGATCTCGTCGTCGGTCTCGACGGGAACACGTTGGGTCAGATCCCCCTCCGCGATCCGGGCCGCCGCGTCGGACACGTGCTTGACCGGCGTGCTGAGCCGGCGCGCGACGAACGCGGCGACGCCGAGCGCGACGATGGTCGCGATCACAACGGCGAGGAACAACCGGCGGAGGAGTGGCCCCGTGACTCCGGCGAGCCCGACACGCCGCGCCAGCACCAGCGTTATCGGCACGCCGAGCCGACCCGTCGCCGGCAGCTTCACGTACACGAAATCCCCCCGCGAGACGTGAACGATGCCCGATGGTGCAGTGGAGGTCGCCGCCGCGATCTCGGCGCCGTTGTCGGTGATCCCCGACACGAACGATCGCCGGATCACGCCGAGCTCGTCGCCGCTCAGCTGCATGATGCGCCGCACCGCGGCGACGCGCAGCACTTCCTCCGTGAGATCGGCCGTCCCGGTCGTTCGGGTCACCTGGCTCGCAACGCGCTCCAGATCGCGCCGCGCGTTCTGCTCCGTCACGTTCCGAACCAGGCTGAACGCGATGACGGCGGTGATGAGGACGGAGACGAATGCCGTCAGCCCGATCGCGAGGGCGAGGCGATCGCGCAACTTACGCGCCATCGGCTTTGTATCCGACGCCGCGCGACGTGTGGATGATGGCGCCCCCGTCGCCGAGCTTCTGACGCAACGACTTCACGTGCGTGTCGACCGTGCGCGTGTCCACCATGCGCTCGTATCCCCAGACGCGCTCGAGCAGCCGGTCGCGGCTGAAAACGATGCCGCGGTTCCGAACGAGGAACGCGAGGAGGTCGAACTCCCGCGCGGTCAGCTCGACGAGGCGATCGCCGACCTTCACCTCGCGGCGAGCCGTGTCGATCGCGACCGGTGGGATCGCGAGCCGCTCGCCCGTCTCCGTCGCTGCGGGCTGCGCGCGGCGCAGGACCGCTTTCACGCGCGCGACGAGCTCGCGCGGGCTGAACGGCTTCGTGACGTAATCGTCGGCGCCGAGCTCGAGACCGAGGACGCGATCCACTTCGCCGTCGCGCGCCGTCAGCATGATGACCGGCGTCGACGCGCGCGCACGCAACTCCCGGCAGATGTCGATCCCGTTCTTACCCGGCAGCATGACGTCGAGCAGGACGAGGTCCGGCCGGATCCGCTCGACGGCGTCGAGCGCGCGCGCTCCGTCGGCGACCCGCTCGACCGCGAAGCCTTCGTTGCCAAGGTACATCGAGACGAGGGAGGCGATGTTGTCTTCGTCTTCGACGATGAGGATGGTGGTCATGGCGTCCCGGAATGGTAACGGGGCCCCTGACGAGGCCCCGTCACGGCCGGTTCTGTTAGAGATCGAAGGCGGTGGGCTCGGCGCCGGATCCCTTCGCGTCGGGCGATCCCGCACCGGCAGAGCGCGCTTGGATCGCGTACGTCTCGAAACCGGAGCCGCGATCCACCTGCATCGTTCGAACCACGTCGCCGCTCTTCAGGTCGCTCAGCTTCGCCTGCGCGCGATCGCGACGGATCTTCGTGTCCGGCGTCACCGGCACCGTCACGCTCTGCCCGTCGGCGCGCTTCAGCGTGATCGAGTCGTTCCCCACCGCGGTGATCGTGCCGGTGTTGACCCGGACGGTCGCGAAACCGTCGGCGGTCTGCACCTTGAACTCCCCCGTCACCACGCGCTTGCCGAGCCCCCGCCCGAACCGACCGAAGCGGTGGTGGCCGCGTGCATCCGGCTTCGGCGTTTGCTCCTGCGCGACGAGGGACGATCCGTCCGATCCGGTACCGGACGTTCCGCCTCCCGACGATGTGAAGGCAACCGCGGCCGTTCCCGTCGCAGCCACGAACGCGAATGCCAGTGCGATCTTCATCCAGTACTTCATGCGGACCTCCTTGGCGTGCCTATTGTTTCGCACGCCGCGGTGGAGCGCGCGCGTCCCCCGTGTGAGAACTGCGTGAAATCAGTCCGGTTCGGGCGCCGATTCAGGCATCCGGTACCGCGGGATGCCCCGGCCGAAGGCGACGACGCCGGCGGCACCCGTGATCGCCGCCGCAGAACCCGCGAGGACCACCGCCGGACCGGAGCCGCCGGCGGTGCGCTCGCCGCGCGCGGGCGGCTCGACGGATGCCGTCGTCACGCGAAAGATGATCACGATCGCCCCGGCAGCGATACCGGCCGCGAGCACCGCGCGCGCGCGCGCCGAGGAGCCATGCTAGGAGCGAGAGGAGGAAGATCGCGACCGCGATGCCTCCGACGGATGGCAATACGTCGGCGACACGATGCACCTCGCGCGCGCCCGGCAGCTGCGTCCGCCGGCCGTTGAGGATGAACGACGAGCCCGGCCGCTCGGCGACCCACCACGCGAGACGCGACCCCACGACGGCAACTAATGCACCGATCGAAGCGACGGACGAGGCGATGACGAGCCGCGCGCGCGGACTCACCGCAACGCTTCGGCGGCCCGCACGGCCGCGAAGAACGCGCGCGCCTTGTCGCGGGTCTCTTGCTCCTCACGTTCGGGGATGGAGTCGGCGACGATCCCTGCACCGGCCTGCAAATAGGCGGTGCCTTCGCGGATGTATCCCGTCCGCAACGCGATGCACGTGTCGAGGTTGCCGGAGAAATCGAAGTACCCGACCGCACCTGCGTACGGCCCGCGACGCGTCGGCTCGAGCTCGTCGATGATCTCCATCGCTCGGATCTTCGGCGCGCCGCTGACGGTGCCGGCAGGGAACGACGCCTTCAGCGCATCGAAGGCCGTGCGCCCATCGGCGAGCTCCCCGCGCACGGATGACACGATGTGCATCACGTGCGAGTACCGCTCGATCTTCATGAGCTCGTCGACCTTCACTGTCCCCGGCGCGCACACACGTCCGAGATCGTTGCGCGCGAGATCGACCAGCATCACGTGCTCCGCGCGCTCCTTCTCGTCGGCAAGCAGCTCCGCTTCGTTCTTCGCGTCTTCCGCGTCGTCCGCGCCGCGCGGGCGCGTGCCGGCGATCGGACGGATCGTCGCCTCGCGACCGATCACGCGCAGATGCGGTTCCGGCGACGAGCCGACGACCGCGATCTCCGGGAACTGGAGGTAGAACATGTACGGGCTAGGGTTGATCAGCCGGAGCACGCGATAGACGTCGAATGGATCAGCGGACGTGTCGGTCTCGAACCGCTGCGAGGGCACGACCTGGAAGATGTCGCCGGCGGCGATGTACTCCTTCGCGCGCGCGACCTTCGCCATGTAGTCCTCGCGCGACTGGTTCGATCGCACATCGTCGACCGGTGCATCGAAGTTCGGCGCCTCGAGCGAGCTCGGGATCGCCGTGGTCTGGATGGTGTTGACGAGGGCTTCGGCCGCCTCCACCGCCTCGTCGTACTGCGCAGCCGGATCGTCGCCGATGACGACGTTCGAGATCACGCTCATGCGCTGCCGGAGATGATCGAACGCGAGCTGCTGGCCCGTGAACAGCAGCCACAGCTCTGGAAGGTCGAGGTCGTCCTCCGTGGTCTGCGGCAGCTTCTCGATGTACCGCACGCAGTCGAACCCGACGTACCCGACCGCTCCTCCGTGCAGCGGCGGCAGGCCGGCGAGCGACGGCGCGCGATACGTGCCGATCGCTTTTTCGAGCGCCACGAGCGGATCTGGTATCCCGACCGCATCGGGCGGCTGCTCGCCATCGAACGTCACGACGCCGGCGGATGACGTCATCACCGAGAACGGTTGCACGCCGATGAACGAATACCGCCCCCATCGCTCGCCGTGCTCGACCGACTCGAGAAGGAACGAGTTCGGCTGCGCGCCGAGCTTCCGGTAGACGCCGACCGGGGTTTCGAGATCACCGAGCACCTCGCGCCACACGGGAACGAGCGTGTACTCGCCGGCGAGCCGGACGAACTCTTCTTTCGACGGTGAATACGCGCTCACTCGACCCTCCGGAAGAAGCAGGTGCGTTCGCCAGTGTGACACGCCGGTCCGGCCGCATCCACCTTGACCAGCAGCGTATCGCCGTCGCAGTCGTACAGGACCTCTTTCACGTTCTGCACGTTCCCCGATGTCGCACCCTTGTTCCAGAACTCCTCGCGCGACCGCGACCAGAACCACGTCGTGCGCGTGTCGAGCGTACGCCGGAGCGACTCGGCGTTCATCCATGCGACCATCAGGACTTCGCCCGTGTCGTGCTGCTGCACCACCGCAGGGATGAGACCCCGGTCGTCGTACTTCAACCCGGCGTTTTCGCTACCCATATCATCTCCCTACAGGTCTCATCGAGCGGCCGCTCGTCGAACCAACCATAGACCGCCTCGACCTCGAACCCCGCGCGCGCGAGCAGATGCTCGACCTCGTTCGGTACGAACATGTGGAGCTCCAGCGAGACCTCGACCCGATCGACGACGTCCTCACCCTCGTGGGCCACGAAGATGGCGATAAGGTCGAACCGTTGATCGACCACGAAGAAGTGGTCTTCACTCCACAGCTCGCACCGACGGCCGCGCTCATCGACGAAGTCGGTCACTTTGACCCGTTCGCCGTCGGTACGGACCATCCGCGCGGGATCGGGGACGAACATGCTGAATGCGATGCGGCCGCCGGGTATCAATGACCGGTGGATCGCGTCGAGACACGCCAGTTGATCGTCGATCGTCAGCATGTGCATGAACGTGTGGTTGGGGATGTACGCAAGCTCGACGGAAGGCTCGGCGACGTACGCGCGCATGTCTGCTTCGACGAGCCGCACCCGGTCTTGGACGTTCGCTGCCGAGGCTTCATTCGCGGCGACCTTCAGCATCTCTGGGGAGTTATCGATACCGACGACCTCGATCCCTTTCTGCGCTATTGGGATCGCCACTCGGCCGGTTCCGACGCCGAGCTCCATCACCCGCCCGGACGTCTCACACGCACGCCGGACGTAGAAGCCGATCTCCTCGGTGCCGAGCCGCCCCGCCCAATGCTTGAAGAAGCGCGCGAAGTCGTCGTAGCCGCTCATCGCATCGGCAGCCCGCGCGCGCGGCACGCGTCCTTCACCTCGCCGATGCGGAGCTCGCCGAAGTGGAACACGCTCGCCGCGAGCGCAGCGTCGGACACCTCGAGCGCGTCGGCGAAATGGTCCGGCGTCCCGGCGCCACCGCTCGCGATAACGGGAGCGGTAACGGCATCGGCGATCGCCTTCGTAAGCGCGAGGTCGTAGCCGTCCTTGGTTCCGTCGCGGTCGATCGACGTCAGCAACACTTCCCCGGCGCCAAGCTCCGTCGTCGTGCGCACCGCCCATCCGACGGCGTCGAGCCCCGTCGGCGTGCGACCGCCCTCGACGACGACCTCCCACGACCCGTTCGCGCGCCGCGCGTCGATCGAGATCACGATGCACTGCGCGCCGAACGCATCGGAGCACGCGCGCAACGTATCGGGGTCGCGCACGGCCGCCGTGTTGAGCCCGACCTTGTCGGCGCCCGCGCGCAGCAACGTTCGCACGTCTTCGACCGACCGGACGCCACCGGCGACCGACAGTGGGATGAAGACCTGCTCGGCCGTTTCGCGCACCTTGTCGAGCATGATCTGACGGCCTTCGACCGATGCCGTTATGTCGAGGAACACCAGCTCGTCCGCACCTTCGCGGTCGTACACCGACGCCATCTCGACGGGATCGCCTGCGTCGCGTAGATCGACGAACCGGATGCCTTTGACCACACGACCGGCCTCGACGTCGAGGCAAGGGATGATCCGCTTGGCGAGCACGCGCCGATGGTAGCCGAGCGGTACCGCGGCGGTGCCGGGTTATGTTGCCGCAGCCAGCGCTTCGGCGAGCGTGAAACGCCCGGCGTACAACGCTTTGCCGACGATGCACGCTTCGACGCCGAGCAGGCCGAGCGCGCGCAGGTCCTCCAGCGACGAAACGCCGCCGCTCGCAACGATCTTCGCGGGCGTCTTCTCTTGCACCGAGCCGAGCAGGTCCAGGTTCGGGCCTTGCAGCATCCCATCGCGCGCGACGTCCGTGACCACGTAGCGTGCCACGCCGTACCCGTCCAGCCGCCGCAACGTCTCCCACAGCTCGCCTGCATCTTCGGTCCAGCCGCGCGCGCGCAGCCGGTCGCCGCGAACGTCGAGCCCGACCGCAACGGTCTCGTCGGCCTCCGCGATCGCGAGATCGACGAACTCCGGCTCGAGCAGGGCTTGCGTCCCGAGCACGACCCGACCCGCTCCCGCGTCAACCGCCCACCGGATCGCGTCGAGCGAGCGGATCCCGCCGGAGCACTGCACCGGGATCCCGACGGAAAGTATGACGCGCTCGATGATCTCGCGGTTCGACGGGATGCCTTGCAGCGCCGCATCGAGGTCGACCACGTGAAGCCACTCGGCGCCCTCGTCTTCATACCGTTTCGCAACGTCGATCGGCTTGTCGTCGTAGACGGTTTCTTGGTCGAAGTCGCCTTGGACGAGCCGCACGCAGCGTCCGCCGAGGAGGTCGATCGCAGGCAGAAGGATCACAGCGCGCGCAGGAAGTTCCCGAGCAGCGCGTGACCGGCGTCGCCGCTCTTCTCCGGGTGGAACTGCGTCGCGAACACGTTGTCGCGCTCGACGGCGGAGCAGAACTCGACGCCGTGGCTCGTCGTGCCCGCGGTGATGCCGTCGTCGTCGGGACGCGGGTAGTAGGAATGCACGAAATAGAAGCGAGTGGAAGGTTCGATGCCGTCGAACAATCGTGCTCCCGGGCGCGCGCGGACATCGTTCCATCCGATGTGCGGCACCTTGACGCCGTCGGGTAGCCGCACCACCTCGCCGCCGAACCATCCGAGCCCGTCCTCGGGAGACTCTTCCGATCGTTCGAACAGGATCTGGAGACCGAGGCAGATGCCGAGGAACGGGCGTTCGGAGCTCACCCACTCCTTCACGTCGTCGAGCCGCTCGCCGAGGTTCACGACGCACGAGCCGAAATGACCTTGGCCCGGCACCACGAGCGCATCGGCACGGATGTCGACCTGCGCGCGCACGTCGACCGTTGCGCCCGCGCGCTCGAGCGCCTTCGCGACCGAACGTAGGTTGCCCATCCCGAAGTCGAGGACGGTGACGTTCACAACCTGCCTTTCGTCGACGGGATCCCGCCGCCCATCTCGCGGCACGCGTCGCGCAACGCGATGGCGAGGGCTTTGAAGGTCGCTTCTTCGATGTGGTGCGGGTTCTTCCCCGCAAGCATACGCACGTGCAGCGTCGCGCCCGAGGCCTGAGCGAACGCGCGCAAGAACTCTTCGGTGAGCCGCGTGTCGTACGTACCGATCTGTTTGGCTCTCGCGTCGACGTCATAGACGAGATACGGGCGTGCAGATAGATCGAGCGATACGTGGATCAACGCCTCGTCGAGCGGCACGAACGCGCTGCCGAACCGCGCGATCCCCGCCTTGTCGGCGAGCGCCTCCTTCAACGCCTCCCCCACCGCGATGCCGCAGTCTTCGACGGTGTGATGCGCATCGACCTCGAGATCGCCCTTCGCGCGAACGGTAAAGGTCCATCCGGCATGCTTGCCGAGCTGCTCGAGCATGTGGTCGAAGAATGGGATGCCGGTCTTCGCGCTGCTCGTCCCTCGACCGTCGAGGGCCAGCGACACGTCGATGGACGTCTCCTTCGTCTTGCGTTTGACCGAGCCGCTCCGTTTCCGTTCACTCATCTATCAGCACGCTCCTCAGCGCTTCGACGAACGCCGCGTTCTCATCGGCCGTGGAGACCGTCACGCGCAGCGCACCCGGGATCCGGTCGCTGAAGTCGCGCACGAGGACTCCCGCCTGCGCGAGCTCCTTCCAAACGGTCGCGCCGTCCCGAGGCACGCGGAACAAGATGAAGTTCGCGTCGGATGGGAACACCTCGACGCCGGGCACGCGTGCGAGCTCCTTCGCGAGCCGGTCGCGTTCCGCCACGACCTCGCCGACCGCGCGCAGCATTGCAGCGTCGTGGTGCAATGCGACCTCTCCGACGAGCTGCGCCATCGCCGACAGGTGGTACGGGAGCCGCGCGACCTGGATCGCCTGTACGAGCCATGGGTGCGCGAGCAAGTAGCCGAGCCGCGCGCCGGCGAGCCGCCACGACTTGGACAGCGAGCGAACGATGACGAGCCGCTCGTTCTCGTCGAGCAGCGCGCGCGCGCTCGTGGCCCCGAAGTCGATGTACGCCTCGTCCACGACGACGAGCCCTTGCGTGGCCTCGAGCGCCGCGCGAACCACCGCAGGCGGATACGCGTTTCCCGTCGGGTTGTTCGGCGAGCAGATCATCGTGATCGCCGGTTGCTCGAACGACAGTCCCCACGCGGCGGTTTGCTCGTCGAGCGTCCACGGTTCGGGAAGCTCGCGCTGCACGTGCGCCGTTCCGGTAACGCGCGCGATCTGGGCATACATCGAATACGTCGGCTCGAACGTGACGAGCGTCCTGCCGGGGCCGCCGAACGTCAAGAACAGCGTCTGCAAGATCTCGTTCGAGCCGTGTGCGGCGAAGACCCCTTCGGCCGGCCATCCGTCGCGCTCTCCGAGCGCGCGGCGCAACGCCGTCGCATCGCGATCCGGATATCGGTTCAGATCGAGCTCGCGGACGCGCGCGGCCAACTCTTCGAAGAACCTCTCGGGCGGTGGGTACGGCGACTCGTTGGTGTTGAGCCGCACCGGCGCATCGACCTGCGGCGCGCGGTAGGGCGGCAGCTCTCGCAGATCGTCCCGGATCTCGAAAGGACGCATCACGCATCCTCCAGCCGGATCCGCAGGGCGCGCGCGTGCGCGTCGAGCCCTTCCGCTTCCGCGAGCGCCACCAGCGCCGGCCCAACCTCGTCGAGCCCGGATCGTTCGAAAGCGATCACGGCGCTCGACGTGATGAACGTGGATACACGAAGCGGCGACGCGAAGCGCGCGCTGCCGGCGGTCGGCAATACGTGGTTGGTCCCGGCGACGTAATCGCCGAGCGCAACCGGCGAGCACGGTCCGGCGAACACCGCGCCCGCGTTACGCACCACCGGTAGCCATCGGTCGAGATCCGCGACCATCACCTCGAGATGCTCCGGCGCGAACTCGTTCGCGACCTCGAATGCGCGCTCGAGCGACTCCACGACGATCGTTCGTCCTTGTCCTTCGAGCGCCTTGACGATCTCGTCCCTGCGGGGCGCGCGCGCAACCTCATCGGCAAGAGCAGCGTCCACGGCCTCCGCCAGCTCGTGAGACGGTGTGATCAGAACAGAGGTTGCGAGCGGGTCGTGCTCCGCCTGCGCGACGAGATCCGCTGCGATGTATCTAGCAGGCGCGGAGTCGTCGGCGACGATCACGACTTCCGTCGGGCCTGCGAACGAGTCGACGCCAACGTCGAGGGCAACTTCGTGCTTCGCCATCGTCGTCCAGATCCCGCCGGGCCCTGCGATCACGTCGACGCGGCGGATGGTCTCGGTGCCGTACGCGAGAGCGGCGACGGCCGCCGGACCGCCGAGCGCGAAGACATCGCCTGCGCCTGCGACAGCGCACGCGGCGAGCGTCGTGGGATGGACGTGTCCGTCGCTCCCGGGCGTCGCGCAGACGACGACGTCGCCGACACCCGCCACCCGCGCAGGGATCACCGTCATCAAAACGGTCGACGCAAGTGGTGCGAGGCCCCCGGGAACGAGACATCCGGCGCGCGCGACCGGCCGCGACTCTTCGCCGACCCAAGCGCCTTGCCTCCCCGCTCTCCAGAACGGCGCGCGCTCTTCTGACAGCTGGCGTTCGTGATACGCGCGGATGCGCGCGGCGGCGAGCGTTATCGCCTCGAGCAACGCGGGGTCGCAGCTCGACGCAGCCTGCGCGATGTCGTTGGGCGGCACGAGCAAGGGCCCGTCGCCGCCGCCGAACCGGGCGCGATCCTCGCGTGCCGCAGCGTCGCCTCCGCGGCGGACGGCGGCAACTCGCTCACGGACCTGTGCGCGCACGGCGTCTCGATCGACCGCTGCGCGCGGTAGCGCGGTGGCGAGATCACCGGTGTATCCGCGCAGGTCAACGACGGTAAGCACGGCGGCTATCCTAACCTCGCTCCACCGCTACCACGTTCGGATTCCTTATCATTGCCGTTCATGGAACTCCCGCTTTTCCCGCTCCATGTCGTCCTGTTCCCGGGGATGACCTTGCCGCTGCAGGTGTTCGAGCCCCGCTACCGCGAGATGCTCGACAAGGTCTTGCGCGGCGACCGTCGTTTCGGTGTGATCGCGATCCGCCGCGGGGCCGAGGTCGGTGGTCCGGCTGAGACCTTCGACGTCGGCTGCATCGCGGAGGTGACGCGCGTGCAGCGCGCGCCGGATGGGACGCTGCAGCTGCTCGTCGAAGGCCGCGCCCGCTTCCGGATCGAACAGCGGCTCGTCGACGACCCGTATCCGAGGTCCGACGTCGTAATCGTGGACGAAGCGGCCGGAGCGGTGAGCGGTGAACTGCTGGCAGATGCGCGGTCGGCCGTGCGGCGCTACCTGAGCTCGGTCGCGCAGATCCAAGGAAGCGACGTCGTGGTTCCATCGACGAGCGACGACGCGGTCGACACATCATTCATCTTGAGCGCCGCGATCCAGGTCGAGCCGCCTGACCGGCAGGTGCTGCTCGAAGCGCGAGATGCAGCGACACGGTTGCAGCTCGTCATCGCGCTCGCGCACCGTGAAGCGCTCCTGCTCGAGGCCGTCGGGCCGAGCGTCGGGCATCCGCGCGCGCCGATCTCTTTGAACTGAGACGCTGATGCGACGAGTGGTTGCCATCGCGCTCGCGGCGTTGACCTTGGGCGCCTGCACGGCGTCCGCCGCGTCCCGCGCGCGCGCTGCGCTGGACGCCGGGCTGCGCGCGCATGTAGCTGGACGATACGACGAAGCGAAGGCCGATTATCAGCAGGTCTTGCGGTTCGATCCGCGCAACAAGTTCGCCTACTACAACCTCGGCGACATCGCGCAGACGGAGAAGGATCCGGTAACGGCGGAGAACGATTACCGAGTCGCGTTGAGCATCGACCCGCAATACACGCCGGCGCTGTACAACCTCGCGATCATCCGCGCGGAAGCGGGAGACTCCGCCGAAGCGATCAGCTTGTACCGCAAGGTGATCGGCTTCGAGCCCTCGAATGCGAAAGCGCATTACAACCTCGGCCTGCTCCTCCGGCAGACCGGTCATGCGCCCGAAGGCAACGCGGAGATCGTGCGCGCGCTCACGCTCGATCCCTCACTCGGCCCGCATCCGTCCGGTTCTCCAACGCCCAGCCCTGCGTCTTCACCCACGAAATAAAAGTGGGCGGCGCCACGCACCGCCCACTTCAGTGAACCTTCAGCCTAGGGAGCGAGCCCCCAGGTGACGCCGCCTGCCGTGTTGCCGTTGACGACTTTGACGTCGACGAGGCTCCCACCGCTGATCGAGATGTTGATCGGGCTCAGGACGACGGTCGTGACTCCGCTGCCGACCGTGCACGTCGCGGTCGTGTCTGCCCCGTTGACTCGCAAGGTGAATACGTCCGAAGTACCACTCGTCGGCTTCGGACCGAAGCAATAGAACTTCGTGAACGTCTGCGTGACCGGGAATAGCTGCTGCACGAGCCCCTCGGTCGTCGCCTGCGACGACAGGCCCGTGAATGCGGTCGCGTTCGCGGCCACGCTGCCGCC
>JBHELL010000121.1:0-14323 GCA_046263075.1 Actinomycetota bacterium
GCGCGAGAACCTCGAGATGGGGGCGTACCTCCGCGCCGGCCAGCCGCTCGGCGAGGAGCTCGACGCGATCTTCCAGCTGTTCCCCGTCCTCAAGGAACGGCTGAACCAGGCCGGCGGGACCCTCTCCGGCGGTGAGCAACAGATGCTGGCGATCGGGCGCGCGCTGATGGCCCGCCCGAAGATCCTGCTGCTCGACGAGCCTTCCATGGGCCTCGCCCCGCAGATGGTCGCGCGCATCTTCGAGATCATCCGCAGGATCAACGAGGCCGGGACGACGATCCTGCTCGTCGAGCAGAATGCGCAGATGGCCTTGCAAACCGCGCACCGCGGGTACGTGATCGAGACCGGATCCATCGTGCTCGAGGACGAAGCGAGCAAGCTGCTCGGCAACGAACAGGTGCGGAAGTCCTATCTCGGCGAGGGCTGACCACAACGACGTCCCTGCGTCGGCCCGAACGTTTCCGGAGAAACGAAGAACCCGGACGGTTTCGGTGATTTTCGCGCCTTCCCCAAACGCGAAATCCCTGGTCGCCGCCCGGGCTCTTCGCTCTCGGATCTTCGAGAACTCGGGCAAACTACCAACCGCACATAGGGGCGTCAAACTCAGGACGAGCGCTCTATCCTTGCGTGCGTGAAACCTATCCTCCGCGCCGATGATTGAGCGCGCCGGCACGAACGCCGAGACACCGCTGCTCCTCCTCGACGGGCATTCGCTCGCGTATCGCGCGTTCTTCGCGCTGCCGACCACGATCGTGACGTCGACGGGGCAGATCACGAACGCCGTCTACGGCTTCACGAGCATGATGCTGAAGCTGCTGACGGAGCAGCGGACGGCGCGGATCGGCGTCGCCTTCGACATGGGCCGTCCGGTGGAACGGCTCGTCGTGTACCCGGAGTACAAAGCCGGCCGGCGGGAGACGCCCGACGAGTTCCGGTCCCAGCTCGATCTGATCAAGGAGGTTCTCGAGGCCTTCCAGATCCCGCGCATCGAGCTTGCCGGACAGGAAGCGGACGACGTGATCGCGACCCTCGCCCTGCGCGGCTGCGAGGAAGGGCTCGACGTCATCATCGTTACGGCGGATCGCGACGTCCTGCAGCTCGTCCGCCCCGGTGTCCGCGTCTTGTTCAACCGCAAGGGCGTGAGCGACTACACGATGTACGACGACACCGCGGTCCACGAGCGGTTCGGGTTGCCGCCGGAGAAGCTCGTCGATTACGCGGCCTTGAAGGGCGACCCATCGGACAACTTGCCGAGCGTCCCCGGCGTCGGCGAGAAGACCGCATCGCACCTCATCCAACAGTTCGGCTCCGTGGAGTCGCTGTACGACCGTCTGGACGAGCTTCCGAAGAAGCTCCAGAGGTTGCGGGGAGCCCTCGAGGAGAACCGCGACATCGTCGTCAGGAACAAACGCCTATCCAAGCTGCGCATCGATCTCGACGTGGGTATCGAACCCGGCGACATCCGCATGGGCGAGTGGCAGATGGGGGAGATCCGGCGATTGTTCGACGCCCTGCAGTTCCGCTCGCTGTACGAGCGGCTCCCCGACGTGCGCGCGTCCGAACCCGTCGCCGTCGAGCCCTCGAAGCAGATCACCGTGAAGCACGCAGAGGCCACGTTGTTCGTCACAGAGCGCCCGCGTGTCGTCGGCGTCGTCCTCGACGAGCCGAGCGGCGGCCTCGCGCTTGCGGAAGGAGACACAGAAGGTCATTGGGTCACGTCGGTCGGCTCGGTGCGCGAGCTGCTCGAAGCGCCGGATGTCGAGAAGGTGACGCACGACGCGAAGACGACTGCCGTGTGGCTCGCGCGGCGCGGCATCACGCTTCGCGGCGTGTCCTTCGACACGCAGATCGCCGCCTACCTTCTCGATCCCGCGCCGGGGTCGTATCCGCTCGCCGACATCTCGGTCCGTTACCTCGGTCGCGAGCTGCCGCACGCGCGCGCAGACGAAGCGCAGGAGCAGCTGAACCTCGGGCTCGACGACGCGTCTGCGGCCGAAGCGGCTGCTGCGCGCGCGACGGCATTGCTTCCGCTGTCGGAGCGGCTGGCGCAAGAGCTCGACAAGACCGGGATGGCGAGCTTGATGAACGACATCGAGTTGCCGCTCGTGGACGTCCTCAAAGATCTCGAGCTGACCGGGGTCGCGATCGACACGGACCTGTTGATCGGCAAGAGCAACGAGCTCGGCGCGCGCATCCAAACGCTCGAAGGGGAGATCGCCGAGCTCGCAGGCGGCCCGTTCAACATCAACTCGCCCAAGCAATTGCAGGCCGTCTTGTTCGACCGCCTCGGGTTGCGATCGACGCGCCGGACGAAGACCGGGCCGTCGACGGACGCGCAAGCGCTCGAAGGCTTGCGTGGGCAGCATCAGATCATCGACGCGCTTCTGGAATATCGGGAACTCACGAAGCTTCGGTCGACGTATCTCGAAGCGCTGCCGAAGCTCGTCGACGAGACCGATGGTCGGGTGCACGCGACCTTCAAGCAGACGACCGTTGCGACGGGACGGATCGCGACCGAGAACCCGAACCTTCAGAACATCCCGGTGCGAACCGAGCTCGGCCGCGAGATACGACGGGCGTTTATCGCCGGGTTCCCCGGGCATAGTCTGCTGGTAGCTGATTACAGCCAGATAGAGCTTCGGGTTCTCGCGCACATCACCGGCGACCCAGGGCTGACTGAGGCGTTCGAGAGGGACCTCGACGTGCACGCGGCGACGGCAGCAACCGTGTGGGGGTTCGACGTCGACGACGTGCCGCGCGACCTCCGTGAGCGCGCGAAGGCGATCAACTTCGGGCTCGCCTACGGCATGAACAAGTTCGGGTTGGCACAACGGCTCGGCATCACACCGGACGAGGCGCAAGAGTTCATCGACGGGTACTTCCGCTCGTTCACGAAGGTCGGCGAGTTCATGCGATCGGTCGTCGCGGACGCATATCGGGACGGATGCACCACGACGATGCTCGGCAGGCGCCGGTACTTGCCGGAGCTCGAGCACCCGAACCCACGGGTGCGCGCGCTCGGCGAACGTCAGGCGCTGAACGCGCCGATACAAGGATCGGCAGCGGACATCTTGAAGCTGGCGATGATCAAGGTGCACGAGCGCCTTCAGGAAAGGGAAGAAACGGCACGGATGGTCCTAACCGTGCACGATGAATTGTTGTTCGAGGTGGAAACAGAGGATGCGCAAGTGACCATGGAGAACGTACAGTCGTTGATGGAGCAAGCGTATCCGCTTCGCGTCCCATTGAAGGTCGACGCAGCAGTCGGTCCGAATTGGGCGGACGCCAAGCCCTAGGGAGGACATCCGTGCCGGACGTATCGAAGGTCGGAGAGGTCTCGAAGCTCCTCGGGCAAGAAGCCGTGCTTCCGTTCGCAGCGGCCGACGTACTCGGTGTTCGCGAGCGTCACCGCAAGCGCCGCCTGCGTTGGGTCGCGATCTTGCTTGCGGGTCCACTCATCTTCCTTTGGTACCGCATCGCGATCGGACATCCGTACAGCATCTTCCGCTTTCCGAGCATCAGCGGTCCGTGGGCGATGTATCTGCCGTTGCTTGCGATCCTCGTGGTCGTGTCCGGAGTCATGCTCGTCCCGTTCCTCGGCGCAGGTCGTTCGCCGCACGTGACGTATCGGCCCGAGCAGCTCGAGGTGACGCTGGACGATGTGAAGGGTCTCGAGGCGGTCAAAGAGGAAGTCATCCGCACGCTGAACATCTTCTTGGGCTATGCGACGTTCCGGCGCGAGCTCGGCGGTAACCCACGTAGGGGCGTTCTGTTCGAAGGTCCGCCGGGGACGGGAAAGACCCATCTGGCGAAAGCGATGGCGCGCCACGCCGGTGTCCCGTTCCTCTTCGTCAGCGGACCCGCGTTCCAGTCGATGTGGTACGGCATGACCGCGCGCAAGATCCGCTCCTACTTCAAGGCGTTGAAGAAGACGGCGCGGCGTGAAGGCGGCGCGATCGGGTTCATCGAAGAGATCGATGCGTTTGCCACCAAGCGCGGCGGGATGAGCTCGATGTCGCCGGCATCGCCGAACCTCATGATCAACGCGTCGATGTCCGAAGGCACCGGCGGCACCGTGAACGAGCTGCTCATCCAGATGCAATCGTTCGACGATCCGCCCGGGATGCAGCGGTTCGTCAACAGGATCAAGGACGTCGTCAACCTGTTCCTCCCCATGAACAGGCAGGTCCACAAGAAGCCGGTCGAGTACGCCAACGTGCTCGTCATCGCGGCGACGAACCGCGCGGACACCTTGGACCCCGCGTTGCTTCGCCCAGGACGTTTCGACCGCAAGCTCTACTTCGACCTGCCGTCGCGCTCGGGTCGCGCCGATCTCATCGACTACTTCCTAGCGAAGAAGAAGCATCTGCCCGACCTCGACGAGCCGTCCAAGTGTGACGAGCTTGCCGGCATGACGTTCGGCTACACACCGGCCATGATGGAGCACATCTTCGATGAAGGTCTCGTGTGGGCGCTGCGCGCTGGTCGCGACGGGATGAACTGGGACGACCTCATGCATGCGAAGCTGACGACGGAGATCGGTCTGCCGAACGCCGTCGTCTACACCGACGACGAGCGCGCGCAGATCGCGACGCACGAGGCCGGTCACGCAACCGTCGCGTACCTCGTGGGCGCGGGGCGCAAGCTCGAGGTTCTCTCGATCATCAAGCGACGGGAGGCCCTCGGCCTGCTGGCGCACGGCGACCTCGAGGAGCGGTTCACGAAGACGCACTCGGAGCTCGCGGCGTTGATCAAGATCTCGCTCGGCGGGATGGCGGCGGAAGAGATCTTCACCGGCGAATCCGGCACCGGTCCCGCCGGCGATCTCGCGTACGCGACGACGGTTGCGGCAGAGATGATCGGGTCGCTGGGTCTTGGAGGGTCACTCGTTTCGTATCGAGCCGTCGGCGACGCGAGCGTCTTCGATCCAGGGCTCGTCGGGCGCGTGCTCGGCAACAGCGAGACGAAGAAAGCGGTCGAGACGCTGCTGAACAAGGAGAAGAAGGAAGTCGTCGCGCTGCTCGGAGAGCATCGCCACCTGGTGCTGGCACTCCGCGACGCGTTGCTCGATCGCGACGAGCTGCTCGGCGACGACATCATCGCTGTGCTCGAAGGCGCAGGCGGTAAGCGCGCGCGCAAGCCGCGCGTGTCGATGAACGGCGCGAAAGGGAACGGCGTGCGAGCGGCTTCGGTTCAGGCCGGCAAGCGGACCGTGAAGCGACAGCCTTCAGGCGCCGGCTCGTAAGTCACGTCTCCGCCGTGCGCGCGAGCGACGCCGCGCGCGAGGTACAGCCCGAGACCCATCCCCGGTCCGCCTTTGCGGAGCTTGCCGAACCGCTCGAACAGGTTCGGCCGTTGCTCCTCGGGGATGCCGCCGCACCGATCGATGACCTCGACTTCGACGGAGCCCGCTGCGCGCGCGAGCCCGACGCGCACCGGCTCGTCATACGGTGAGAATTTCGTGGCGTTGATGATCAGCTCTTGAACGATCGCACGGACCCGGGCCGGATCTGCGTGTACCGATCCAGATGCCGATCCCGACAGCACGATGCTGTGCGGGCGCAGCGCCTCGGCGAGATCGGACGCCACCTCGCGTACCACCGCATCGACGTCGACGTCACGGCGGTCGAGCGTGATGCCTCCGCCTTCGAGCTGACGCGCGTCGTAGAACGCATGGATGAGATCCTCGAGTTGGGACCCGCTCCGCGCGATCGCGCTCGCGTACTCGGCGATCTCTGCCGTCGATAACCTGGATGCGTCGCGTCGGAGGAGTCCGGCGAAACCCGTGATGACCGCGACCGGGCTCGACAACTCGTGGCCGAGCGTCGCAAGCACATCGACCGGAACGTCGGAGTTCGCCGCGAGCGGGTGGAACGACGGCTGCGTGATGGTGCCGCGGCAGACGGCACGCACGGTGGTGAGGATCTCGTCGATCGGGTGACCCTTCTCGACGTACGCGTGCGCGCCCCGGTCGATGGCTTCGCGCTCGGTACCCTCGCGCCCGAACCCCGAGAGGATCACGATCTTGACGGGGGCATGGACCCGAAGGATCTCGGGGATCGCGCGAAGGCCGTCCATCTCCGGCATCGCGAGGTCGAGCACGACCACGTCCGGCCGTTCCTGCGCCGCGAGCCTGATGGCCTCGAGCCCGTTCTTCGCTTCACCCACGACGCGCAGGTCCGGCGTACGCGCGAAGGCCGCCCGGACGAGGAGCCGGATGTCTTCGGTGTCGTCCGCTATCACGACCCGTATCGGATCGAGGGAGCGGGCCGGCGCGGCACTCATGTGGGCAACATCGTAACCCGCTCGCGTAACCGAAAAGGGTCTCGTTGACACCTTTTGCGGCCGACGGCTAGACTGCTCGGCGCCCGTCCGGGCAGGTCAACGGCTGTTTCCGGGCCACCCCCCGAACCGAGTTCGGTTTGGAGCGTGCCCCGACCCATTCCGATCCCTGCGCGCCGGGCAAATACACGTTGCGGGGTACGAACCCCGGCGAAAGGGTTGGACACAGGGTGCCGAACGGCGTAACAGAGAACGACATCGGCGGACGCGAGGAGCTCGCGCGCGCATACGAAGAGACCATCAAGGCGTTCGACGACGGCGACCTCGTCGCAGGAAAGGTCGTCCGGGTCGACAAAGACGAGGTTTTGCTCGACATCGGCTACAAGAGCGAAGGGGTCATCCCGGCGCGCGAGCTGTCGATCAAGCACGACGTGGACCCACGCGAGATCGTCCACGTCGGAGACGAGATCGAGGCTCTGGTAACGCAGAAGGAAGACAAGGAAGGCCGCCTCATCCTCTCGGTCAAGAAGGCGCGCTACGAGCGCGCGTGGGGTCAGATCGAGAAGACGATGAAGGAAGACGGCGTCGTCACCGGCACGGTGATCGAGGTCGTGAAGGGCGGGCTCATCCTGGATATCGGACTGCGCGGGTTCTTGCCGGCCTCGCTGGTGGACCTCCGCCGCGTCCGCGACCTCCACCCGTTCATCGGAAAACAACTCGAGTGC
Organism: Actinomycetota bacterium; assembly: GCA_046263075.1. Taxonomy (GTDB): domain Bacteria; phylum Actinomycetota; class AC-67; order AC-67; family AC-67; genus JBHELL01. The sequence goes on from JBHELL010000121.1 coordinate 7,008, forward strand.
AAGATCATCGAGCTCGACCGCAACCGGAACAACGTCGTCCTGTCGCGCCGGAAGTACCTCGAAGAGGCCCAGTCCGAGGGGCGCAAGGACTTCCTGCAGAAGCTGCAGAAGGGCGACGTGAAGACCGGATCGATCTCGTCGATCGTGAACTTCGGCGCGTTCGTGGACCTCGGCGGCGTGGACGGCTTGATCCACGTCAGCGAGCTGTCGTGGAAGCACGTCGAGCATCCATCCGAGGTTGTCACCGTCGGTCAGGAAGTGACCGTCGAAGTCCTCGACGTCGATCTCGAGCGCGAGCGCATCTCGCTGTCGCTCAAGAAGCAGCAAGAGGATCCGTGGCACCAGTTCGCGCGCGAGCACGAGCCGAACGAGATCCTCGACGGTGAGGTGACGAAGCTCGTCCCGTTCGGCGCGTTCGTTCGCGTCGGTGAAGGGGTCGAAGGGCTCGTGCATATCTCCGAGCTGTCGGACAAGCACGTGGAAACGGCGGAGCAGGTCGTCACCGTCGGGCAGAAGGTTCAGGTGAAGATCATCGAGATCGACGGCGACCGCCGGCGCATCTCGCTGTCGATCCGCCAAGCCATGCCGGGCGGGGGCGAGCGCGTCGAGGACGAGATGACGCTCGAGCCGGATAAGCCCGCAGACGCCGAAGAGCCGGCCGCGCCTGCGCGCGACGTCCTCGAAGCGGCGATGGCGCCCGAAGTGGAGACGCCTGCAACACCTGAGGCAGGCGAGGAAGCTCCTTCGGTCGGCGACGAGACGATCGAATCGATCATCGCCGACCTGAAGAAGCGGACGCAGGGCGAAGGCTAGAGGCCGCCGGGCGAAACGCCACGGCCCCGCGCGGTAGGGTACGCGCGTGCTCCTCGTCGGGTTGACCGGAGGCATCGGCGCCGGGAAATCAACGGTCGCAGCGATGCTTGCCGCGCGCGGTGCGATCGTTGTCGACGCCGACAAGATCGTCAGGGAGCTCCAGCAAAAGGGCACGGATGTCTACCGCCGCATCGTCGAGCGGTTCGGCGACGAGGTCGTCTCGGCAGATGGCTCGCTCGACCGGCAGGCGCTCGCAGACATCGTGTTCCGCGACGACGACGCGCGCGCGGGTCTGAACGCGATCGTGCACCCGGACGTCATGCGCGCGATCGCCGAACGGATCGAGGAGCATCAGACATCCGACGACGTGCTCGTGCTCGACGTGCCCCTGTTGGTCGAGGTCGGCGGGGGAGAGGGGCTCGACCTGACCGTCGTAGTCGAGGCGGATGAAGAGGTCCGCGTGCATCGCGTCGTGCGTGAGCGCGGGCTCGACCCCGAGCAGGTGCGCGTGCGGATGGCGACGCAGGCGTCGTCCGAACAGCGGCGCGCGCTCGCGGATGTGGTGATCGTGAACGACGGCGATATGCCGAGCCTCGCGCGCCAGATCGACGAGCTCTGGAAGCGGATCCAGGAGGCTCGGCGCTGAGCGAGAACGAGATCCGCTACTTCACGCTGGACGAGGCTGCGTCGTTACTGCCGCGCGTCCAACCCCTGCTCGAGTCTCTCCAGGACGCGCACGCCGCGATGGAAGAACGGTACGAGTCCGTGATGAACAGCGTGCCGACGAATGGCGGCGGCGCCACGCATCGCGACTTCCTCGATGCATCATCGCGCGCAGCCAACGCGCTAAAGGAGCTCACGGATCTCGGCATCGTGGTTCGCGACCCGTCGAGCGGCTTGATCGACTTCCCCGCCGAGCGAGACGGCGTCGAGATCTACCTGTGCTGGCGGCTCGGCGAAGACGCCATCGAATGGTGGCATCCGCCGGACGGCGGTTTCGCCGGTCGTCAGCCCCTGTAGGCGCCGGCGGCGCGCGCTAGCATGACCGCTCCATGCCGAAGTTCGTCGTTCGCCACGATTTCAAGCCTGCCGGTGATCAGCCGCCGGCGATCGCAGCGCTCGCGCGCGGGGTGAAAGACGGGCACGACTTCCAGACGCTGCTGGGCGTCACGGGCTCGGGCAAGACCGCGTCGATCGCATGGACGATCGAGCAGGTCCAGAAACCGACGCTCGTGATATCGCCGAACAAGTCGCTCGCGGCGCAGCTCGCCAACGAGTTCCGCGAATTCTTCCCCGACAACGCCGTCGAGTATTTCGTCTCGTACTACGACTACTACCAACCGGAGGCATACGTTCCGCAGTCGGACACGTACATCGAGAAGGATTCGTCGGTCAACGATGAGATCGATCGGTTGCGGCACTCGGCGACGGCGGCGCTGCTGCAGCGTCGAGATGTGATCATCGTCGCGTCGGTCTCGTGCATCTACGGGTTGGGCTCGCCGGAGCAGTACGAGGGGCACCTGCTGCGGCTCGTCAAAGGCGTCGATGTGCCCCTCGAGTTCATCAAGCGGCGGCTCGTCGACATGCAGTACGACCGCAACGACTTCTCCGTCGCGCGCGGCACCTTTCGAGTGCGCGGCGACACCATCGAGATCCATCCGGCTTACGAGGAGAAGCTTCTCCGGATCGAGCTGTTCGGAGACACGATCGAGCGCATGACGGAGATCGACCCGGTCACCGGTGAGGTGGCAGGCGAGCCTGGGGACACGACCGTCTTCGCGGCGTCGCACTACGTCGCGTCGCAGGAGCGGATGGAGCGTGCGCTGCGGTCGATCGAAGACGAGCTCCAAGAGCGGCTCGCGTACTTCGAGAAGAACGGCAAGCTGCTCGAAGCTCAGCGATTGCGCATGCGTACGAACTTCGACCTCGAGATGATGCGCGAGATGGGTTTCTGCTCCGGGATCGAGAACTACTCGCGCCACATCGACGGTCGCGCGCCGGGCGAGGCCCCATACACGCTGCTCGACTATTTCCCCGACGACTTCTTGTGCGTCGTCGACGAGTCGCACGTGACGGTGCCGCAGATCAGAGCGATGTACGAAGGTGATATGAGCCGGAAGGACACGCTCGTCGAGCACGGGTTCCGATTGCCGTCTGCGAAGGACAACCGGCCGCTACGGTTCGAGGAGTGGTTGGAGAAAGTCAACCAGGTCGTGTTCCTCTCTGCGACGCCCGGGCCGTACGAGCTGAAGGTGTCGAAGCAGGTCGTCGAGCAGGTCGTTCGGCCGACGGGATTGATCGATCCCGAAGTGATCATCAAGCCCACGAAGGGGCAGATCGACGACCTGATCGAACAGGTGCGCAAGCGCGCCGAAGCGGGCGAACGGGTGCTCGTGACCACACTGACCAAGAAGATGGCGGAAGACCTCACGGAGTACCTCCAGGAGACGGGGTTGCGGGTCCGCTACATGCACTCGGAGACGGACACGATCCAGCGCATCGAGCTGCTGCGAGATCTTCGGCTCGGCGAGTACGACACGTTGATCGGCATCAACCTGCTGCGAGAAGGACTCGACCTGCCGGAGGTGTCGCTCGTCGCGATCCTCGATGCAGACAAGGAAGGGTTCCTGCGCTCGGAAACGTCGCTGATCCAGACGATCGGACGAGCGGCGCGCAACGTGAGCGGTCAGGTGATCATGTATGCGGACGACGTGACGGACTCGATGAAGCGCGCGATCAACGAAACGAACCGCCGTCGAGCCAAGCAGGTCGAGTACAACACCGCCCACGGGATCAAGCCGGAGACGATCCGCAAGAAGGTCACCGATATCTTGCAGGCCGCCGGCATCGCCTCGGAGGCATCGACACCGTACCAATCGCGCAAGCGGATCAAGCGCGATCTGTCGGGACTGCCCTCGGAGGAGCTGCCGCGGTTGATCCAAGCGCTCGAGGAAGAGATGCGAGAAGCTGCGCGCGAGCTGCGGTTCGAGTACGCCGCTCGTCTCCGCGACGAGATCCACGAGCTGAAGCGAGAGCTCAAAGAAGTCGGTTGACCCGGCAACTCTCGCTCGCCGAAGCGCGCGCGCTCGCACTGACGGCGCAAGGGTTCGGCTCGCGCGACGGCTCGGCGGTCACGGAAGAGCGCGCGATGCGCATGCTGAAGCAGATCGCGCCGCTGCAGATCGATTCCGTGAACGTGCTCGTCCGCACGCAATACCTGCCGCTTTTCTCACGGCTCGGCGCATACGATCGCGAGATCATCGACGGGCTGGCGTATCGAAGGCGCGCCTTGTTCGAATACTGGGGGCATATGGCCAGCTACATGCCCGTCGAGATGTTCCCGTTGATGCGATGGAAGATGCGGCTCGCCGGAGCCTCGGTCGCGTGGCAAGGCATCCGCCAGCTCGCGGACAAGCACCCGGAGTACATCGAGGACGTCTACAACGAAGTGAAGGATCGTGGTCCGATCACGGCGAGCGACCTGAGCGATCCCGGCAGGAAGACCGGGCCGTGGTGGGGGAGAGCGGCCGGGAAAGATGCGCTCGAGTGGCTGTTCCATTGCGGCCGCGTCACCGCTTCGGACCGCCGGAACTTCGAGCGCGTCTACGACCTGACGGAGCGCGTGATCCCCGCCCGCGCGCTCGACGCGCCGGAGCCGAACGAGCACGACGCGCGCGCCGAGCTTCTGCTGCGATCTGCGCGCGCGCTCGGTGTCGCGACCGCGCGCGACCTCTTCGACTACTTCCGGCTGAACGCGCCGAAGACGAGGCCGGTGCTCGAGGAGCTGATCGCGGCGCGCGCACTGACGCCGGTGGCGGTCGAAGGCTGGAAGGACCGTGCGTACACGCTTCCGCGGGCGCGCGTTCCTGCCATGCCGGGGGCGACGGCGTTGCTCAGCCCGTTCGACTCGCTCGTGTGGGACCGCGCGCGCACCGAGCGCCTGTTCGGGTTCTTCTACCGCATCGAGATCTACGTTCCTGCGCCGAAGCGCGTGCACGGGTATTACGTCTTGCCGTTCCTGATGAACGGCGAGCTCGTCGCGCGCGCCGACCTCAAGGCGGATCGTTCATCGCGAACGCTGCTCGTCCACGCCGCGTTCGCCGAGCCGCACTCGGACAAGGCCGCCGTTGCAGACGCACTCGCGCGCGAGCTGCGCGCGATGGCGGTGTGGCTCGGGCTCGACAACGTGAAGGTCGGACGACTCGGCGATCTCGCGCGCGCGCTTGCTACGGCGTCGAAACGAGCTTGATGTCGAAATGAGACTCGAAGTGCGCGTCGCCCTGATGCGCGTCGAGCGTCTCCGTTTGCCGAACGACCGTACCGAGCGACGGCGCGAACCATAGGTTCACCGTGTAGTTACCGGTCTGGCCGCCGCTCATCGCTCCGGCGATCTCGATCCGATATGTGTCGAACCTGCCTGCCGGCACCGCGAGCAGCTGGTGGGACAGGACCCGCACGTCGATCGCTTCTAGCCGGTCTTGCGTCGTGCAATCTTGGTGCCTCGTGAAGCCGGTCCGCAGCGGCCAGGGCACGGTCAGCGCAGGCGGGGTGTAGTCGGCGTTCGACTTCTTCTCGACGCCCGCGCACACGACCGCAGCACCGACGAACGTGCGGTACAAGCCGTCACCGCGCAGCTCGTCGATGTGTCGTTCGTGTCGTTCGGAGCTGAACGTCCAGTCCGCGGTCAACTCGTTGCCCCGGTGACTGATGATCGCCGTGACCGAGCCGATGTCCCAGGAGCAAGCCGGGGCGAAGCTGTAATGGACTTGCTCATGGCCCGTTCCCGTGTAGTGGTAGGTGCCTTCGTTGGGGAACGTGAACGCCGAGCTTCGCGCGCTGCTCGTCGTCTTCCCGCCGCCTCCGCCGGACGGGGCCCCCCGGCGAAGAACGGCCTTGCCGGCGACGCGCGCGCCCGTCGCCGTCGCCGTCGCGCTCGGGGATGTGGTCGGCGTCTGGATCACGCCGAACTCACCGCCCCGCGCGAACACGAGCGGGCCCGCGCGCGTGTACAAGCCGTACCCGGCCCATCCGCCGATGACGACGTTCGTCGTTGCGATGAGCGCGACGAGCCACTTCCTCGGCTTCTTCATCGCCGAGCGCTCGCCTGCTGCTCTTCCTGTGCGAACGCGTCGACGACCCGCGAGATCACAGCGCGCGCACCGTCCTCGTCGCCGGTCTCCAAGACGTAGAGCGTGGCTTCGTTGTACGCGCCGATGAGCACGCGCGCCATCGCGTCGGCGTTGACCTCGGCGAGCTCACCGCGCGCGATGCCGCGATCGAGGTATCCCTTGATGAGCGCGCGGGCTTGCTCGGCAACGCCGCGCGACGCCGCTTCGATGGCGGGGATGTGGGCGATGTCACGGAGGAAGAAGCGCGCCGACCCCGCGTTGCCGAGCGCACGCAGGAACGCATCGAACCCTTGCCGAAGGGTGGCCGAGACGTCGGCGTTTGGATCGACCGCGGCCTCGGCGAGCCCGGCGAGCCGCACCCACACGCGGTTGTGCAGGTCGAGCGCCAGGTCGTCCTTGTCCTCGAACCAGTAGTACACGGCGCCCTTCGTCACGCCGGCGCGCGCTGCGATCTCGTCGATCGACGCGTCGTGATAGCCGTGCGCGGCGAAGACCTCGAGCGCCGCGTCGAGGATCTTTTCCTTCGTTTGCCGGGCCTGTCGCTTGGCCATCTTCTGTTCCCTAGCATACTCTCAGTATGGAAAGCATACCTCAGGTATGGCCTTCAGGCAGGAGACATCTCGAGCGCGTCGAAACAGAAAAGAGGTGGCACGAGGGGGGGAAGTCGTGAGCCGCATCCGCGTCGCAGCAACGGCATTGTCCGTATTGCTCATCGCAGCCGTCGCGCCCGCGCGCGCAGACGGAACGTGGGAGGTCTCCACATCCATCATCTCCGGCTCGGTTCCCGGTCTTCCTTCCTCCTGCGAACAACCGACTTCCGAAGGCGAGACGATCGTCTCGTCGGAGCCGGGAGACCGGGATCACTTGGTCGCCGAGTGGAGCGCCGGCTCGGCAACCGGCAGCAACACTACGATCACGGCGACGTCGCGCGACGGCGGGACAACGTGGACGCGTTCCTTCATCCCGGGAACCGGTCGGTGCACCGGCGGCCCGGGCGACTACGTCATCGACCAATGGATCTCGGTCGGTCGCGGAGGCGCCGCCTACTACGACACCTTCGTCGGACACGACAGCCCACCGCTCGCAGCGCAGGTCCTCGCAGATACATCCTCGAACGGAGGAACGACGTGGCCCGCGGCTGCGGTCATCGATGACAACCTGGACGGCGCGCGGGGGATCGTGAGCCGGACCTCGATCACAGCGGATCCGGATCACGAGGGCTCGGCCTGGGCGGTGTGGTCGCGGTTGGTGAACCCTGCATTCCAAGGCATCTTCGTTTCCCATACGACCGACGGCGGGCAAACGTGGGGAGTGCCCGTCAAAGCGGCGGACGTCATCGCGGGAGCGGCGGCGGCGTGGCAGCTCGTCGTGCGG
>JBHELL010000122.1:0-3061 GCA_046263075.1 Actinomycetota bacterium
GTCCATCGTCATCCATGGGATGAGCATGGGCGATGCGGTGCACCCCATGCACGGACCCGCCTTCGGCGTGGTCGTGTTGGGGTACGACACGAACTGCGTGGCGCCGGGACGCAGCACGTTTATGGTGAGGCCGTTCGCGCGCGTGAGCGCGTACAAGGTCCCGTCGTTCTTGCCGCCCGTCCTGTCCACGATGATCGGCGCGCTCGGGCCGTCGGCTTCTCCTTGGAGCGGCTCGCCGACGTCGTTCCACGTCTTGCCGCCGTCCGTCGTCTTGACGACGCTCAGTTGTCCCGGTTCGGTTGACGCGGCGAGCCATGCCGTGTTGTCGTCGTATACGGCGAGCCACTGACGGTCGTTCGATGGGTCGAGCGAGCTGATCGCGGTCTGCCGATCGGACGGCCACGACACGCCGTGATCCGTCGAAACCGTGGCCGCTTCGTTCGCGAGGGATTCCTGGTTCGCGAAGTACAGAACGCCGTGCTTCGAGAGCGCGGTCTCGGTGTCGCCACCGCCGCCGGTCAAGCATCCGGGGTTCCTTCGGCTCTCGCACGTCGCGTCGAACATCTGGCGCCATGTCGCGCCCCCGTCTTCACTTCGGTACAGCGCGCCCATCTGCGAGCGCGATGACACCGGCCAGTCGACGAACCACCGGTTGGTGTTCGATGGATCCGCGTTGAGGCCCGGCTCGCCGCCGTAAAGAACAGGCGACACCACACTCGCCGGACCGAACCTGACTGCCGAGGAGTTGACGGTGTTCAACGACGTCGGTGTGGTCAACAAGAGGCGCGCGATGCCGCTATACGTCGGAACGGATCCGAGCCCGCCCATCACCACGATCTGGTAGGTGCCCGCGTCTGGGTTCGGTACTTCTACCGTCGTGTGAGGGACGCCTTGGAAGTTGTCCTCTTGATTGATGGCGAGCTCCTGCCCGTCTTTCTCGATCATGACGTCGAGATCGGCGCCGGGTGTGGCGGACCAATCGATGGTCGCGCTCAACCGGCCGTTCACGCGCGCGGCGTACGTGGACCAGAACGACGACGGGATCGCCAGATGCAACGTGAACACGTCACATTCGAGCGGTGGCGCCGGATCTTGCGCGCAGATCGCGTCGTTGCCGCCAGCGTAGGTGGCGCTCGCGATCGGTGCGCCGGCGTATGCGAGATCCGAGTGTGCTCCCGGCGCAACGCGCGACGGCGCGCGCAACGTCCCTTCGGACGGTGTCGCCGCGTGCGCGGATGGAGACAGCAAAGCGATCCATGCACAAACAACCAAAGTAGAGATCAAGCGAAAGATGGGGCGCATGTCTGCTCCTCACTGCTTCGTCCGACATCGGAGCTATTCCCAGGACGCGAAGGATGAGCACCCTTTGTCAGTTAATGGGTTCCGCTTTGCCCGGGATGCGTTAAAGGCCGGACGGGAACTCGTACGAGGAAGCGATCGACGAGGGCAGCTCTCGCGACGTGCCGAAGATCACCACGATCTCTTCGTGTTGCGTCAACGCGAGCTGGCGCGGGTCGCGCGTCAGGAGTCTGCCGTTCCCATACACCCGCAAACGATCATCAGCGTTCGCGCAGTAGCCGCCCACGCACGACGACGTGAAACGAACACCCCACACGTCGAAGAATTCGCCGAGCGAGAAATCGCGCGCAACCGGTGACTCCACGTGGATGATGCCGCTCGTGTCGTGTGTGTGGATCGGCGCGAAAAGAACGCTCGGCTGCGTGATGATCCCGATGTACTGCGGCACCGTCAGACGCGCGCCGTGCACGTAGATGTCGATGTGCTGGTGGATGTGCAGCGCCGAGCCTTCCATGGTGGACGTGGGTGGAACACCGAGGGACGCGATCCGTTGCTGCAGGTGTGCGGTCTCCGGTGACCATGGAGTGGGCCCCGTCTGGATGCCGGGCAGCGTGTTCGGATCGACGGTCTCGCCGGCGCCCACGTAGCTCGGCTCGGCAGGGCGCACGGACTGGATCGTCGCGAGGATGATCGTGCCGGCGATACCGACGATGATCGCGGATGCAATCACTACGCGCGTCCGGCGGCGCCGGCGCGCGCTTCGCCTGGGTTTGGCCGGAGCCCGGTTCGGCCTGCGGGTGTTCGGCATCAGCGTCGGAGCCTAGCGTTGCGCGCGCGTCAACGCGCGGCGAGCTTCCGGAAGTACGTCCAGCTGGTCTCGTTGGGCTCCGTGAACGCGCGCGGTGCCGTGGTGAACGCCGCGTCGTGCCCTTCGACCTCTGCGCGCATCCATTCCGGAAGCTCGGCATATCCGCCGCGCAGCTTCGCGCCCGCCGCGTGATAGACGAGCTGACCCGGCCTGTCGGCCATTCGCATGAACGGCAACCACGGGGCGATCCGCGTCCACGACACCTGCGAGTGTGCAGACGGCTCGTCGTCGTCGAGCGCGCGGCGCGTCGTCGTGAAGCCGAACATCTCGACGGCCGTGTACAGGTCGTCCTGCGAGCTCTCCGGGAACTGCGCGCGCTGCAGTGGTGACGGGTACGCAAGCGGAACCTCGAGCGTGAACAGCACGTCCTCGCCGAGCTGCTTGCACGGAACACGCCACGGTCCTCGCGGCCCATCGAGCCGCCATCGTTGGTTCACCGGGTCGTTCCAGATGTGTACGACCTCGACCGCTTCGTCAGTGAACGGGTTCTCCCACTTGCGAAGGACTTCGCGCGAGCGTGGGTCGAGATAGAAGACGGCTTCGCGCGTGAGCAGGTCGAAGCCGCCGTCTGCCTCGAGCGCGCGCGCAACGTTGTACCCGTCGATCCCGAAGAGATGCGCGGATCTTCCGCCCGGCATCCACGCGTACACCTCGCCTGCGAAGCGCGTGACGATGTCGGCGCCGTCGAGCGACGCGCGCGTCTTGACGAATGCGCGCATGCTGTCGCGCGGCTCGGCGAGGTCGAAGCTCATCAGATCTTCTTCTCGTCGATCAGCGTGCGTTGGAAGCACACGCCGTCCTTCAGCCAGTGCCACGTTCGCGTTCGATTCGTCCCCGTGTCGTCGAGGTGGATCAGCTCGTACAACGTGACGGTCGGGTCGGCCTTGTAGACCC